>NZ_JBEZNL010000035.1:0-88809 GCF_040653275.1 Streptomyces sp. NPDC048002
GCGGCGCCGGCGGCGGGGCGGCGCCCGCGCACCGCCGCACCCGTGGCGAGCCGGCGCCCCCGCTCGGACGACCGGCCCAACATCCTCCTCGTGCTCACCGACGACCAGCCCAAGGAGACGGACTGGGCGCTGGGCCGTACCGCGGACTGGCTGGGCGGCGACGGCGTCACCTTCGAGCGGGCGCACGCCAACACCCCGCTGTGCGCACCGTCGAGGGCCTCGGTCATGACCGGCCGGTACGCCCACCGGCACGGCGTCCTGGACACCCGCCACCCCTACTACCTGGACCAGCGCACCACCGTGCAGCGCCGGCTGCGCGAGGCGGGCTACCGCACCGGCCTGTTCGGCAAGTACCTCAACTTCTGGCGCACCGGCGACCCGCCGCCCCACTTCGACGAGTGGCTGCTCCAGGAGCCGGTGCGCTACGTCGACGGCCACTACAACGACAACGGCACCGTCCGGAACATCCCCGGCTACAACACGACCGTCATCAAGAACCGCGCCCTGGACTTCATCGACGCCTCCCGCACCGACACGCGCCCCTGGTTCGCGTACGTGGCCACGCGCTCGGCCCACGAGGTGAACATCCCGGAGCCGCGGTACGCCCGCACCCGGGTGCCCGAGTGGCAGGGCAGGCCGTCGGTCTTCGAGACGGACAAGGACGACAAGCCGCCGTTCCTGCGGGCCGAGCGCCACACCTTCGCCGAGGGCCGGGACCTGCGCGCCCGTCAGTTGCGCACGCTGCTCTCGGTGGACGACGCGATGCACGACTTCCGCGCGAAGCTGCGCGCGCTCGGCCAGCTGGAGAACACGCTGGTGCTGTTCACCAGCGACCACGGCCTGTGCTGGGGCGACCACGGCTGGCTGCGCAAATCGGTGCCGTACCGGCCCGCCCTGGAGGTGCCGTTCCGACTGTCCTGGCCGGCGGGCGGACTCGGCGCGTCGCGCTCCGACGACCGGCTCACGGGTCTGATCGACATCGCGCCGACCTTCCTGGACGCGGCCGGTCTGCCGCCCGATCCCGGTCACGACGGCCACTCGCTGCTGGACCGGGACAACGACCGCCGGCATCTGCTCGCCGAGTGGTGGTGGAACCAGCAGGACCCGAAGCCGATCCACAGCTGGCGCTCGCTGATCGGGAAGACGGAGCAGTACACGGAGTACCGACGGATCCGCCTCGACCACGCCGGCCGCCCGACGCTCGGCGACGGAAAGGTGCTGTTCCGGGAGCACTACGACCTGCGCGCCGACCCCTTCCAGCTCGACAACCGGCTGCCCACGGCGAGCACGGCGGAGGAACAGCGGCTCGGCATCCCCGGTCTGGCGAAGGACCTGGCGACGGCGGCGCCTGACGGACCGGGGCAGCACCCTCACGGAACGGGCAAGCGCGGTCGCCCTACCGGGCCAAGGGGCGGGTGATCGCCCTGCGGGCCAAGAGACCGACGGTCGCCTTACGAGTCAGGTGGGCCGGCGGTTCACCCAGCGAGACAAGAGGCCAGGCGGCGGCCCTACGGGCAAGGGGGCGGGCGGGCGCCCTGCAAGGCCAAAGGCCAGGCAGCCGCCCCGCGGGCAAAAGGCCAAGCGGTCACCCTGCGGGCATGGGGCGGGCGGTGCCCGACCGGTCAGGAGTCAGGCACCCACCCGCCCCGGCCGACGGGGTCCGGCCGCCGACGGGGCCCGGTCAGGGGCCCGGTCCGGCCATGGGCCCGCTCAGGGGCCCGGTCCGGCCATGGGCCCGGTCAGGGGCCCCGTCAGGGGGCCTCCCTGTGTTCTCACAGGGGCAGGCCGTGTCCCTGCGGGAAGACCGGGTCCTCCGTGTCGTCGGGTACGTCCGGGCGGGAGGCCTCCACGGCGGCCATGGAGCGGGGCAGTTCGAAGGGCAGCCGCCCCTCCGCGCGGGCCCGCCCGAAGGCCACGTCGAGCAGCGCCGCGTCCGACGCGCCGTAGTCGGCGACCAGCGCGGCGGCCCGCTCGGCGATCTCGGGCAGGACGGCCGGCCGCTCCAGGTTGACGCAGACCAGGGTCGGCACCGTCTCCAGCAGCCGCAGGATCTCCTTCAGCTCGTCGTCGGGGAAGGCCAGTGACCCCGAGTGGAAGAACGACTCGAACAGACCGGGCCGCTGCTCGTACGGGGTGCGCAGCCGCAGGACGGCCAGGTCAGCCTCGGCGGGATCGGCGACGACCTCTCCGTAGGCCGCGGCCGTCCCGGCGGCGACGCCCTGGACGTACAGCCGGGGGCGTCCGGTGACCGGCAGCGCGGCCCGGTTGGTGAGAACGGTGAGGGAGCGGCGCTGGGCGTCGTCGCCGAGCGCGGTGAACTCGGCGGCGCCGACGGTCCGCTCGGCGAGGTCGACGTCGACGTACGGGTTCTCGAAGAGGCCCAGCACGAACTTCTCGCGCAGCACCCGCCGCACCGACCCGTCGAGCCGTTCCTCGGAGATCCGGCCCGCGCGCACCAGTTCGACGATCACCTCGGGGCACTGTTCGCCGCCGAACTGGTCGGTGCCCGCGTCCAGCGCCTTCGCGGCGCGCTCGGCGACGCTCAGGTGCTCCACTCCCCAGGCCCGCGCCTCGGCGGGTTCGCCCATGATCTCGGCGTCGGTGAGCAGGCCCCAGTCGGTGCAGATGATGCCGTCGAAGCCCAGGCGTTCACGGAGCAGACCGGTCAGGACGTCCTTGTTGAAGCCGAAGCCGACCTCCTCCCAGTCGGTGCCGACGGGCTGGCCGTAGTACGGCATCATCTGCGAGCAGCCGGCCTCGACGGCGGCGACGAACGGCGCGAGGTGGTGCTCGCGCATGCCGCCCGGGTAGACCTGCTCCTTGCCGTGCGGGAAGTGCGGGTCCTCGCCGTCCTTCTGCGGGCCGCCGCCGGGGAAGTGCTTGACCATGGCGGCGACGGACTCGGGGCCCAGCCGAGGCCCCTGGAGGCCCCGGACGTAGGCGCGCACCAGTTCGCTCGCCGTCTCGGCGCTGGAGCCGAAGGTGCCCGACTGGCGCGACCAGCGCGGCTCGGTCGCCAGGTCGATCTGCGGGTGCAGCGCGACCCGGAAGCCGACCGCGAGGTACTCGCGCCGGACGGTGTCAGCGAACCGCTCCACCAGCTCGGGATCGCCGATCGCGGCGAGGCCCAGCGGTTCGGGCCAGGCGGAGAAGTCACCGGAGTTGAAGGAGGCTCCGGGGTTGTCGGTGAAGGTGTGGCGCGGGTCGGTGGAGAGGGTGACCGGGATGCCCAGCCGGGTGCCCGCCGCGAGTTCCTGGATCCGGTTGGCCCACGTCGCCATGGCCCGGGCGCTGCCCTGGCCGACGAGGTTGAAGTGGGTCAGGTGCCGGCCGGTGACCAGCTCCGTGGTGCCGAGCCGGAGGAACGGCCCCTGTTCGGCGAGGGTGCCGTCGGGGTTCATCGACACCATGGTGTGGAACAGCTGGCCCGCCTTCTCCTCAAGGGTCATACGGGCGAGGAGGTCGTCGACGCGCTCGTCGACGGGCAGCTGCGGATCGCGGTACGCGGGCGTGGTCATCCCGGTCCCTTCCTTGTTACTTGACGGTGCGGATGAACTGGACGGCGAGCGCGCCCAGCACGGCGGCGACGGCGCCGAAGAGGAACAGCGCGCCGTAGTTGCCGCCGCCGCCGATCGCGAGGAGCGCGGGGGCGGCGATGGGGACGAGGGACTGCGGGAGGGCGTTGCCGATGTTCAGCACGCCCATGTCCTTGGCGGACTCCTCGGGGTTGGGCAGCACCGCGGCGGCGAGCGCCATGTCGACCGAGAGGTACAGGCCCTCGCCGAAGCCGAAGACGACCAGGGCGGCGACGTACATGCCGAAGGACTGCGCGGAGGCGATCATCGCGAGGCTGACGGCCATGATCAGCGAGGAGCCGAGCACGTACGGCTTGCGGCGGCCGGAGCGGTCGGAGAGCTGGCCGCCGAGGACCGAGCCGAGCACGATCGCCACGACCATGGCGAGGGTGCCGGTGAACACCTTGGCGGTGACGTCGTCCTCGCTGTATCCGAGGCGGTCCATGAGGAAGTAGACCTGGTAGCTGGTGACACAGGAGGCGGCGGTGAAGACCAGGAAGCGGCCGGCGAAGTTCCACGCGAAGTCGGGGTGCTTGCGGGGGTTCACCCAGAAGCTGCGCAGGAACTCCCGGAAGCTGTACGGCTGGAAGGCGCCCGGGCGGGCGGGGCGGTCCTTCATGACGGCGGCCAGCGAGCCGACGGCGACCACACCGATGGCACCCGGCACCAGGAAGGCGAGGGCGATCGAGTCGCTGAACACCTGGGCCAGCGCCGATCCGGCGATCATCGCGAACGGGGTGGCCACGCCGACCATGCCGGAGACCCGGGCCATCTGCGCCTGGGGGATCAGGTCGGGGATGCAGGAGGTCAGGGCGGCGAGGGCGGCGTTGATGCCGAGCTGGGCGAGGGCCCAGCCGAGGAGCAGGGTCGGCACGTTCGAGCCTGCGGCGACCACGGCCAGTCCGGCGAGCCCGGCCAGCATGCCGCCGAGCAGCCAGGGGCGGCGGCGCCCGAAGCGGCTGGTGGTGCGGTCGGACAGGGCGCCGAAGACGGGGTTGCCGAGCATCGCGAGCAGCGCGCCGACGGACAGCACCTGGCCGAGGGCGGTACCGCGCTCGCCCTCCGGCACGATCTGGCTGACGCGCAGGGCGAGGGTCACCATCACCGGGGTGAGGACGGCGAGATAGGCGCCGAACTGGGCGAAGGCGAGGGTCAGGACCAGCTTGGCGGGGGCGGCCTGCTGGGGGAGCTCGGGCGAGGGAGCGGTCGTCTCGCCGAGCGGGGCGTCGTGGCTCACGGCCATGCGGCACTCCAGGGGGACGGGGGCGGCTGCGTTGCCGCACCTGGCGACCCCAGAGAAGCAGCAAAACCGAGCAGGTACTAGGTTTCTTCGACGTGGCCAGAATCATGCTGCACATGGCTTGTATTACTGGCTGGTTACACGTGTAATCGTCGCTTTTCACACCTCGGTTAAGGTGACTCGCATGGAGCCCAAGGTGACCCGCAGGACGTACGCCGTCGGCGACGAGCGCCGCTCGCGCATCCTCGACGCGGCCGTCGAGCACTTCGCCCAGTGGGGCTTCCACGCCTCCTCACTGGCCCGCATCGCCAAGGACGTCGGGATCACCCAGGGCGGCCTGCTGCACCACTTCCGCAGCAAGGAGGACCTGCTGGTGCAGGTCCTGGAGCGGGCCGAGGAGCAGGACAAGGAACGGTTCTTCGCCGAGCGGTACACCTCCGCCACCGCCTGCTACGCGGGACTGGTCCGGCTCACCGAGCACAACGCGGCCCGGCCCGGCCGCACCCGGATGTTCAACGTGCTGCTGGCCGAGGCCGGCGACGTCGGCCACCCCGCGCACGCCTACTTCGTCCGCCGCTACGCCGAGCTGGTCGACGTCATGTCCGACTCCCTGCGTCTCGCGGTCGCGGACGGCGAACTGAGGCCCGACACCGACGTGGTCGAGCTGGCCGAGGAGACGGCCGCCGTCATGGACGGCCTCCAGCTCCAATGGCTCCTGAACCCCAGGGGCTTCGACATGGTCGCGCGGTTCCGCCAGTACGCGGACCGCCTGCTGCGCGCGGTGAAGACCGACGGGACGGGTCTGCCGGCCGGGGACTGAGGACGGACCTGCCGGACCGGGACTGAGGGCGGGCCCCGTGCCGGACGCGGGGACCGAGGCCGGACGCCCCCGCTCCGGACGCGGGAACCCAGGCCGGACGCCCCCGCTCCGATCACCGGAAGTGCCAGGATGAGCGGATGCCGACTGCGTACGACGCCCCTGAGGTCCTGGACCGTCGCGAAGGCCCGAACGGCGAGGTCGTTCTGCGGCGCCACGGTGAGCTGCTCCAGATCATCGCCAACGGATGCTTCCTGATGGACACCTCCGACGGCCGCTCCGAACGGCTCCTGGTCGACGCGGCCCGCGACACCCTCGGCGGACGGACCCGACCGGACCTGCTGATCGGCGGACTCGGCGTGGGGTTCTCGCTCGCACACGCCGCCGCCGACCCGCTCTGGGGCCGGATCGCGGTGGTCGAACGCGAGCGGGCCATCATCGACTGGCACCGCGCCGGCCCCCTGCGCGACCTCACGCAACAGGCCCTGACCGACCCGCGCGCCGAGATCGTCGAAGCGGATCTCGTCGAGTACGTCAATGAGACTTCCGACACGTTCGACGCGCTCTGCCTGGACATCGACAACGGCCCCGACTGGACCGTCACCGAGGGCAACCACAGCCTGTACTCAGCCGGCGGACTGGCAAGCTGCGCAAGGGTGTTGCGGCCCGGCGGGGTGCTCGCCGTGTGGTCCGCCCAACCCTCCCCGGAATTCGAAGAAACCTTGCGGAATGCCGGTTTCCATCAGGTGCGTACCGAAGAGATCCCCGTTGCCCGGGGCGTTCCCGACGTGGTGCATCTCGCCGTCCGACCTGGATAGCCGAGCCGTGGTGACTCCCCGTACGCTGCTGCCCTGGCGCGGATCATTCAAGCGTCAAGCGCAGGCCTGCGCCGGAACAGCACGGGCATGCGGATGAGAGGGATCACCCCACGGATTCCGGAAAGCAACTTCAGGGGCGGGCGATGGAGCAGACACACACCTCCCACAACGGCACGGCGACGACCCCGGGCGCACAGCGCCGGGTCCTGGTGGTCGAGGACGATCCGACCATCGTGGACGCCATCGCGGCCCGCCTGCGCGCCGAGGGATTCCTCGTGCAGACCGCGGGCGACGGGCCCACGGCCGTCGACACGGCGGAGGCATGGCAGCCCGACCTGCTGATCCTCGACATCATGCTGCCGGGCTTCGACGGCCTGGAGGTCTGCCGCCGGGTGCAGGCCGCGCGGCCGGTGCCGGTGCTGATGCTGACGGCGCGGGACGACGAGACCGACATGCTGGTCGGCCTCGGCGTGGGCGCCGACGACTACATGACCAAGCCGTTCTCGATGCGGGAGCTGGCGGCCCGGGTGCACGTGCTGCTGCGGCGGGTGGAGCGCGCCGCGATCGCGGCCACCACCCCGCGCAGCGGCATCCTGCGCCTGGGCGAGCTGGAGATCGACCACGCCCAGCGCCGGGTCCGCGTACGCAGCGAGGACGTCCACCTGACGCCCACCGAGTTCGACCTCCTGGTGTGCCTGGCGAACACCCCGCGCGCCGTGCTCTCCCGGGAGCAGCTGCTGGCGGAGGTCTGGGACTGGGCGGACGCCTCCGGCACCCGGACCGTGGACAGCCACATCAAGGCGCTGCGCCGGAAGATCGGCGCCGAGCGGATCCGTACGGTGCACGGCGTGGGCTACGCCCTGGAGACGCCGACGCCATGAGCGACGGGCCGGCCGCGCGGAGAGGCCCCGGGGAACCTCCCTGGGGCGGCGTACGTCCGTTCTCGATCAAGACCAAGCTGGGCGCGCTGGTCGTCATCTCGGTGCTGATCACCACCGGTCTGTCGGTGATCGCCGTGCAGACCAAGACCGAGCTGCGCTTCATCACGGTCTTCTCGATGATCGCCACCCTGCTCATCACCCAGTTCGTGGCGCACTCGCTGACCGCGCCGCTGGACGAGATGAACACGGTCGCCCGCTCCATCTCGCACGGCGACTACTCGCGCCGGGTGCGCGAGAACCGCCGGGACGAGCTGGGCGACCTGGCCGAGACGATCAACGTCATGGCCGACGAGCTGGAGGCGCAGGACCAGCAGCGCAAGGAGCTGGTCGCGAACGTCTCGCACGAGCTGCGCACCCCCATCGCGGGCTTGCGCGCGGTGCTGGAGAACATCGTCGACGGCGTCACCGAGGCCGACCCCGAGACCATGCGCACCGCGCTCAAGCAGACGGAGCGCCTCGGCCGGCTGGTGGACACCCTGATGGACCTCTCCCGCCTCGACAACGGCGTGGTGCCGCTGCGGAGGCGCCGCTTCGAGGTGTGGCCGTACCTGTCCGGGGTGCTGAAGGAGGCCAACATGGTCGCCTCCACGCGCGCGGGCATCGCCTCCGGCTCCGGCGGGCACACCCGTACGGACGTCCATCTGCACCTCGACGTCTCGCCGCCGGAGCTGACCGCGCACGCGGACCCCGAGCGCATCCACCAGGTGGTGGCGAATCTCATCGACAACGCGGTCAAGCACAGCCCGCCGCACGGCCGGGTCACCGTGAAGGCCCGGCGCGGGGACCGGCCGGAGTCGCTGGAGCTGGAGATCCTGGACGAGGGGCCCGGTATCCCGAGGTCGGAGTGGCACCGGGTCTTCGAGCGGTTCAACCGCGGTGCCGTGTCCGCGCCGCACGGTCCGGGCAGCGACGGCGGCACCGGTCTGGGGCTCGCCATCGCCCGCTGGGCGGTCGATCTGCACGGCGGCCGGATCGGAGTGGCCGAATCCGAGCGGGGTTGCAGGATTCTTGTCACTCTTCCGGGAGAGTCATCCGCGTCAGGTTGACGTAGGGTTCGATGCGGAGCCACAAGATCCACGGGCGTCGGGGCAGCCGGACACGTGTGATCAGGCAATGGCCCGCGCTTCTCGCGCGTCAGGCCCGGTACTCCTCGTACCCCGGAACACGGAACCACGCTTGTTTCCCGCCATTTCCAGGCCCGAAACACGGTTCCCAATGTGACTTACGCGACGATGAACGGGCCCGGACTGACCTTCCCGGCCGGGGAGGCGTAGCCTTTATTCCCGCTGTCCATCACCTTGTGAAGCGGAAGAGGGCGGTTGCCGCCGTGTCGCCACAGTCCCCCAGTAACTCGACCATCTCGACCGACACCGACCAAGCGGGCAAGAACCCCGCTGCGTCGTTCGGTGCCAATGAGTGGCTCGTCGACGAGATCTATCAGCAGTACCTCCAGGACCCGAACTCGGTAGACCGAGCCTGGTGGGACTTCTTCGCCGACTACAAGCCGGGAGCCCCGGCCGCGTCGGCTCCGGCGGCTCCCGCCGCGGCCCCGGCCGCTCCGGCGGCGCCCGCCGCGCCCGCTCCCGCCGTGGCGCCCGCCGCGCCGCAACCGGCCCCCGCCGCCGCGGCCCCGGCCGCTCCGGCCCAGGCCCCGGCTGCCGCTCCGGCACCGGCTCCGGCTCCGGCCAAGCCCGCCGCCGCCAAGCCGGCCGCGAAGGCGGCGCCCGCCGCCTCCGCCGCGCAGGGCCCCGAGCTGGTGACGCTGCGCGGCCCCGCCGCCGCGGTCGCGAAGAACATGAACGCCTCGCTGGAGGTGCCCACGGCCACGTCCGTGCGCGCGGTCCCGGTGAAGCTGCTCTTCGACAACCGCATCGTCATCAACAACCACCTCAAGCGGGCCCGGGGCGGGAAGATCTCCTTCACGCACCTGATCGGCTACGCGATGGTGCAGGCCATCAAGGCCATGCCGTCGATGAACTACTCCTTCGCGGAGAAGGACGGTAAGCCGACCCTGGTCAAGCCGGAGCACGTCAACTTCGGCCTCGCCATCGACCTGGTCAAGCCCAACGGCGACCGCCAGCTCGTGGTCGCGGGCATCAAGAAGGCCGAGACCCTGAACTTCTTCGAGTTCTGGCAGGCCTACGAGGACATCGTCCGCCGCGCCCGCGACGGCAAGCTCGGCATGGACGACTTCACCGGTGTGACGGTCTCCCTGACCAACCCCGGCGGCCTCGGCACCGTCCACTCGGTCCCGCGCCTGATGCCCGGCCAGTCGGTGATCATGGGCGTCGGCTCCATGGACTACCCGGCGGAGTTCCAGGGCACCTCCCAGGACACCCTGAACAAGCTCGGCATCTCGAAGGTCATGACGCTCACGTCGACCTACGACCACCGGGTCATCCAGGGCGCCGCCTCCGGCGAGTTCCTGCGCATCGTCGCCAACCTGCTGCTCGGCGAGAGCGGCTTCTACGACGACATCTTCGAGGCCCTGCGCATCCCCTACGAGCCGGTCCGCTGGCTCAAGGACATCGACGCGTCGCACGACGACGACGTCACCAAGGCCGCGCGCGTCTTCGAGCTGATCCACTCCTACCGGGTCCGCGGCCACGTCATGGCCGACACCGACCCGCTGGAGTACCGCCAGCGCAAGCACCCCGACCTGGACATCACCGAGCACGGCCTCACCCTGTGGGACCTGGAGCGGGAGTTCGCGGTCGGCGGCTTCGCCGGCAAGTCCCTGATGAAGCTGCGCGACATCCTCGGCGTGCTGCGCGACTCGTACTGCCGCACCACCGGCGTCGAGTTCATGCACATCCAGGACCCCAAGCAGCGCAAGTGGATCCAGGACCGCATCGAGCGCCCGCACACCAAGCCGGAGCGCGAGGAGCAGCTGCGCATCCTGCGCCGGCTGAACGCGGCGGAGGCCTTCGAGACCTTCCTCCAGACCAAGTACGTCGGCCAGAAGCGCTTCTCCCTGGAGGGCGGCGAGTCCGTCATCCCGCTGCTCGACGCGGTGATCGACTCCGCGGCCGAGTCGCGCCTGGACGAGGTCGTCATCGGCATGGCCCACCGCGGCCGGCTGAACGTGCTGGCGAACATCGTCGGCAAGTCGTACGCGCAGATCTTCCGCGAGTTCGAGGGCAACCTCGACCCGAAGTCGATGCACGGCTCCGGCGACGTGAAGTACCACCTGGGCGCCGAGGGCACCTTCACCGGTCTCGACGGCGAGCAGATCAAGGTCTCCCTGGTCGCGAACCCCTCGCACCTGGAGGCGGTGGACCCGGTCCTGGAGGGCGTGGCGCGCGCCAAGCAGGACATCATCAACAAGGGCGGCACGGACTTCACCGTCCTGCCGGTGGCCCTCCACGGCGACGCGGCCTTCGCGGGCCAGGGCGTGGTGGCCGAGACCCTGAACATGTCGCAGCTGCGCGGCTACCGCACCGGCGGCACGGTCCACATCGTCATCAACAACCAGGTCGGCTTCACCGCGGCCCCCGAGTCCTCGCGTTCCTCCATGTACGCGACGGACGTGGCCCGCATGATCGAGGCCCCGATCTTCCACGTGAACGGCGACGACCCGGAGGCCGTGGTCCGCGTCGCGCGGCTCGCCTTCGAGTTCCGCCAGGCGTTCAACAAGGACGTGGTGATCGACCTCATCTGCTACCGCCGCCGCGGTCACAACGAGTCGGACAACCCGGCCTTCACCCAGCCGCTGATGTACGACCTGATCGACAAGAAGCGCTCGGTGCGCAAGCTCTACACCGAGTCCCTCATCGGTCGCGGCGACATCACCCTGGAAGAGGCCGAGCAGGCGCTCCAGGACTACCAGGGCCAGCTGGAGAAGGTCTTCACGGAGGTCCGTGAGGCCACCTCGCAGCCGGCCGCCGCCGAGCCCTCGGAGCCGCAGGCCGAGTTCCCGGTCGCGGTGAACACCGCGGTCTCCGCCGAGGTCGTCAAGCGGATCGCCGAGTCCCAGGTCAACGTCCCGGACAGCATCACCGTCCACCCGCGGCTGCTGCCGCAGCTCCAGCGCCGGGCGGCGATGGTCGAGGACGGCACGATCGACTGGGGCATGGGCGAGACCCTGGCCGTCGGTTCGCTGCTCCTGGAGGGCGTCCCGGTCCGCCTCGCGGGCCAGGACTCCCAGCGCGGTACGTTCGGCCAGCGCCACGCGGTGATCATCGACCGTGAGACGGGCGACGAGTTCACCCCGCTGATGTACCTCTCCGAGGAGCAGGCGCGGCTGAACGTCTACAACTCCCTGCTCTCCGAATACGCGGCGATGGGCTTCGAGTACGGCTACTCGCTGGCCCGCCCCGAGTCGCTGGTGATGTGGGAGGCGCAGTTCGGCGACTTCGTCAACGGCGCCCAGACGGTCGTGGACGAGTTCATCTCGTCGGCGGAGCAGAAGTGGGGCCAGACGTCCGGCGTCACCCTGCTCCTCCCGCACGGCTACGAGGGCCAGGGCCCGGACCACTCCTCGGCCCGCCCGGAGCGGTTCCTCCAGCTCTGCGCCCAGAACAACATGACGGTCGCGATGCCGACGTCGCCGTCGAACTACTTCCACCTCCTGCGCTGGCAGGTGCACAACCCGCACCACAAGCCGCTGGTCGTCTTCACCCCGAAGTCGATGCTGCGTCTGAAGGCCGCGGCGGCGAAGGCGGAGGAGTTCACCACCGGCCAGTTCCGTCCGGTCATCGGCGACGCCTCCGTCGACCCGGCGGCCGTGCGCAAGGTCGTCTTCTGCGCGGGCAAGGTCTACTACGACCTGGAGGCCGAGCGTCAGAAGCGCGGTGTCACGGACACGGCGATCATCCGCATCGAGCGCCTGTACCCGCTGCCGGGTGCCGAGCTCCAGGCCGAGATCGCCAAGTACCCGAACGCCGAGAAGTACCTGTGGGCCCAGGAGGAGCCGGCGAACCAGGGCGCGTGGCCGTTCATCGCCCTGAACCTCATCGACCACCTGGACCTGGCGGTCGGCGCGGACGTCCCGCACGGCGAGCGCCTGCGCCGCATCTCGCGGCCGCACGGCTCGTCCCCGGCGGTGGGTTCCGCGAAGCGGCACCAGGCCGAGCAGGAGCAGCTGGTGCGTGAGGTGTTCGAGGCGTAACCGCCCTCGCAAGCCGTACGCGGCCGGGCCGCACCCCTCTCGTGGGGGGTGCGGCCCGGCCGTTTTCGCGCACTTATCCTGGACGGCATGTACTTCACGGACCGTGGCATCGAAGAGCTGGAGAAGCGGCGCGGCGCGGAGGAGGTCACCTTCGAGTGGCTCGCCGAGCAGCTGCGCACGTTCGTGGACCTGAACCCGGACTTCGAGGTACCCGTGGAACGGCTGGCGACGTGGCTCGCCCGACTGGACGACGAGGACGACGACTAGCGGCCCGTCAGCCGGGCGCCTGAGCGGGTGCCGTCCCTGGGGGCGCCTCTCGGGAGGCGCCCTTGGTGTTCGCCGGCGGAGGCCCCCGGTGGGGGGCGGGTCAGCGAGGACACGCAGGGCGCGGACCGGGGGTGCGGCGCGGACCGGGGGTGCGGCGCAGGCCGGGAAGCGCGGCGCGGGCCGGGGGGGTGCGGCGCGGGCCGGGGGGGTGCGGCGCGGGCCGGAGGGTACGGCGCGGGCCGGAGGGTACGGCGCAGGCCGGGGAGCTTGGGTCGTTCAGGGGGTGCGTTCGGTCGTGGGGCGACTCTGATGGAGGCGCGGCGCGCCTTTAGGCCCCTCTCGCGGACAAGTCCCCCGGGCGGGGACGCTAGTCGCGTGGCCGTGTCACGTCGTACGCGAGTCCCAGCGCGCCGTGCGCGAGCAGCAGCGCGCCCGCGGTGAGCCAGCCGCCGCTGCGGTGCCGCAGGCCCCAGAGCGCGGCCGGGAGGCCCGCCGCCACCTGGGCCAGGGCGAGGGCGCGCGCCCTCGGCGTGCCCGCCCAGGGGAGCCAGGGGCCCAGGCGGCTCACATCGACGGCCTCCAGTTCCGCGCGGACCGTCTCGCGCCAGCCCCCCGGCCACTCGACGGCACGTACGCCGGGTTCGGCACGGGCCGCCTCCCGCAGGCGGGCCGCGGGGTCACCGGGGACGAGACCGGCGGGCAGGGAGACACCCGCGCGCGTGAGGACCGCCAGCAGGCCACCGAGGCGGGCACGCGCGTCGGTGCCGGGTTCGGGCTCGGTGAGCCGTTCCAGGGACTCCATGTCCAGCACGGGATCCAGGCCCAGTCGGCCGGCGAAGGCGCTCATGGCCTCGTCCTCGCCCACCGGGGTGCCGTTGGCGAGCCAGATATACCCGACGGGACGGCGGAATCCAGACGCGAGGGTGTAGCCGGCGCGGTCCTCGTCCCACCACAGGGCGAGCACGGGCCAGGGCGCGCCGACGGCCAGGGCGCCGGCCCAGCCGGTGAGCACACGGTCGACCGGTTCGCCGTCGTCCGTCCAGGGCTCGCCCTCGGGACCGCCTTCGGGACCGCCCTCGGGACAGCCTTCGGGCACAAGGAGGCTCCACCCCTCCCCCGCGGGTGTGAGCAGCATCGGCCGGCGCAGGAGATGCGCGGCGGGGGCGACGGAGTCCGGCTCCGCCCGGCACAGCAGGAAGGCGCCGGGGGTGAGACCTCCGGACGGGGGACCGGTGCGGGGAGATGCCGACGACATGGTCACACGCTAGGTCGATTTGTTGTGGTTGGTCATATTCGACGGCCCGGATGCTCCCCGAAAGGGTGTCTTGACTTTCCGTGGGCGCGATATATCGTGATTGACAGGAGACGCGATATGGCGCGTTGCTACGGGGAGGTCGTCACCATGACCGAGTGGTCCGTCGCGGAGCCGACGAAGCTCACGTTCGACGAACCGGTGCGGGCGCTGCACGTCCGGATCGTCAATGGAACGGTGAACGTGGTGGGCACCGAGGAAGGTTCCGCCCGCCTGGAGGTCTCGGAGATCGAGGGGCCGCCCCTGGTGGTCACCCAGGAGGACGGCATCCTCACCGTCGCCTACGACGACCTGCCCTGGAAGGGCTTCCTGAAGTGGCTGGACCGCAAGGGCTGGCGGCGCAGCGCCGTGGTCTCCCTGGCGGTCCCGGCCGACACCCGTGTGGAGGTCGGCGTGGTCGGCGCGGGTGCCGTCGTCTCGGGGCTGAGCGGTCCCTCGGTGGTCAAGGGCGTCACCGGTGACACCACGCTGGTCGGAGTCTCGGGAGCGGTGCGCGCGGACACGGTCTCCGGGAACCTGGAGGCTCAGGCGGTCACCGGCGATCTGCGCTTCAACTCCGTCTCCGGGGACCTGACGGTCGTGGAGGGATCGGGACCCTCGGTGCGGGCGGACTCGGTCAGCGGCTCGATGATCGTCGACCTCGATCCGGAAGGTCCGACGGACGTCCGGCTGACCAGCGTCTCCGGTGAGATCGCCATCCGACTCCCCCAGCCGGCCGACGCCGACGTCGAGGCCAACACCGCCAGCGGCACCATCTCCAACGCCTTCGAGGGGCTCCGCGTGCACGGCCAGTGGGGTGCCCACAAGATCACCGGCCGGCTCGGGGCGGGCAACGGCAAACTGCGGGCGACAACCGTCTCCGGCTCCATCGCCCTGCTGCGCCGGCCGCCCCGCGAGGAGGAACCCTGGGACGCGGAGGCGTGGGAGGACGCCCCGGTGGAGGGCGGACCGGCCGAAGCGGGAGAGAATTCCGACTCCGGCCGGGACAACCCGCCCCCCACCGACGCCGACCTCGACACCGACGCCGACTCCGAATCCGGCGCCCCGGCCGACGGCACGACCGACAAGAAGGTGCTCTGACATGCCTCCCGTCTTCGCCCACGGCCGCCTCCGCCTGTACCTGCTGAAGCTCCTGGACGAGGCCCCGCGCCACGGCTACGAGGTGATCCGCCTTCTGGAGGAGCGTTTCCAGGGCCTTTACGCACCCTCGGCGGGCACGGTCTACCCCCGCCTGGCGAAGCTGGAGAGCGAGGGCCTGGTCACCCACACCACCGAGGGCGGCCGCAAGGTGTACGCGATCACCGACGCGGGGCGCGCCGAACTCGCCGACCGCAGCGGTGAACTGGCCGATCTGGAGCTGGAGATCAGGGAGTCGGTCGCGGAGCTGGCCGCCGAGATCCAGGCCGATGTGCGCGGCGCGGCCGGAGACCTTCGGCGCGAGATGCGGGCGGCGGCGTCCGAGGCCCGTCAGGGCAACGGCGCGAAGGGCGAGTCCCCCTTCGGCGACTTCTCCGATTTCACCGACAAGGAGGCCTGGCGCGCCGCGAAGGAGGAGATGCGGCGGGCCAAGCAGGAGTGGAAGGACCAGGCCCGGCGCGCGAAGGACGAGAGCCGGCGGGCCCGCGAGGAGGCCCAGCGCGCCCGGCGCCAGGCCAAGGAGGCCCAGGACCGGGCCCGTGCGCAGGCGCAGGAGGAGATGCAGCGCATCGCCAAGCGGGTCCAGGACCATGTGCAGGACCACTTCACGCGGGGCGACTGGCCGACCGGGGTGCGCGAGGGCCTGTCGGAACTGGCCAAGGAGTTCGGTGAGTTCGGAAAGGAGTTCGGCAAGGACGTCGGCCGGGACTTCGGCTTCGGCCGGCCGAGCACCCCGGGCGGCCCGGAGTTCACCAGGACCCCGGAGGACTTCCCGGCCGACCACGAACCCTCCTGGTCCCACGAACCCTCCACCGGAGACCCGGCCCGCGACCTGGACCGCCTCCTGGACCGCTTCCGGGACGACATCCGCGACGCGGCCCGCGACCACGGCATCACCCCGGACCAACTCCAGGAAGCCCGCCACCACCTCTCCTCAACAGCAGCCCGCATAGGAGCCCTACTCCGCACCCCCAAGCCATAGCCCCCACCAGAACCGCAGAAAACCACGCACTCCGTTCAGAACCGCAGGGAACTGCGCGCCCCGTTCAGGGGCGCGGGGAACTGCGCAAAGAACCACAACGCCGCCGCACCGAACCACCAACCCCCACCACAACACCCCCAGGGGCGCGGGGAACTGCGCGACCAGCCACAACGCCCCCGCACCCGACCACACCACCCAACCCCACCCCACCCCACCCCCGGAGGGCGCCGCCCCCTACCCGGCCTGCGCCTCCCCCACCCCGTACAACACCCGCGTCACACTCGCGTTGGTCACACCGTGACCGGCAAGCACCTCCGCCGCCACCCCGGGCCGGGCCGTGAGGGCCAGCAGAATGTGCTCGTCCCCGATCGACCGGTCCCGATGCGCCATGGCAATCCGCAGCGACCGCTCCAGGACGTTGCGGGCGTCCCGGCCGAACGAACGGCGCCCGGACCAACGGCCCTGCCCCTTGCGGTCACCGGACATCGCGCCAACCCCGTGCACCTCCTCCACCCGCGCGACGATCTCGGCGACGTCGATACCGAGACCGGCCAGAGCGTCGGAATCCGCCTGGGACAGACCGGCCCGCCGCCGCGCCTCGGCGAGCCCCTCCCGGACCGCGTCCCGGCGCTCCGCGAGCCCCAGCGCGGCCAACGCGAAGGAAGCCCGGCTGCCCTCCCGGTCGAGCAGGGAGAGCAGCATGTGCTCGGCGTCCACCGTGCCCGCCCCCGACCGTTCCGCATGCTCGACCGCGCCCGTCACCACCGCCCGGGCGTCCTTCGTGAACCGCTCGAACATCAATGCCTCCCGTACTTCTTGTGCACGGCCTGCCTGCTGACCCCGAGCTCCGCGGCGATCTCCTGCCACGACCAGCCCTGATTGCGCGCACTGCGCACCTGCACCGCCTCCAGCTGCTCCAGCAGCCGGCGCAGCGCCGCGACGGCACGAAGGCCGACCCTCGGATCACGGTCGCCCGCGCGCTCGGCGAGATCGGTTGCCTCACTCATGCTGTCAACTTAGATTGACACTCCGCCTCGCGTCAACCCCGGTTGACAGCAGGGCATGGAGAAGGCGGGCCCGGAAGAAGCCCGGACCCGCCTGCCAGAAGCCGCTGGGACGCTCAGGAGTTGGAGAGCACGATCTTTCCGAACTGGTCGCCCGAGGCCAGCCGTTCGAAGCCCTCACGCGCCCGGTCCATCGGGAGCTCCTCGTCGATGACGGGACGGACCCCGGTGGCGGCGCAGAAGGAGAGGAGGTCCTCCAGTTCGTCCTTGGTCCCCATGGTCGAGCCGACGACCTTCAGCTCCAGGAAGAAGATCCGCGTCAGCTCCGCGTGCGAGGGCCGGTCACCGCTCGTGGCACCGGAGATCACGACGGTGCCGCCGGGCCGGAGCGACTTGACCGAGTGCGACCAGGTGGCGGCACCGACGGTCTCGATGACGGCGTCCACCCGCTGCGGCAGCCGCGCGCCGGGCTCCACCGCCTCCACGGCGCCCAGCTCAAGCGCCCGCTTGCGCTTCGCCTCGTCCCGGCTGGTGGCGAAGACCCGCAGCCCCGCGGCCTTGCCCAGCACGATGGCGGCCGTGGCGACACCGCCACCGGCCCCCTGCACCAGGACGGAGTCACCGGGGCGCACCCCGGCGTTGGTGAAGAGCATCCGGTACGCCGTCAGCCAGGCCGTGGGCAGACAGGCCGCCTCCGCGAAGGACAGCTCCTTGGGCTTGGGCAGGATGTTCCAGGTCGGCACGGCGACCTGTTCGGCGAAGGTGCCCTGGTAGCGCTCGGTGAGGATGGAGCGTGGCTCCCTCGGGCCCACGCCATGGCCGCTCTGGCCGATGACGGAGTGCAGGACGACCTCGTTGCCGTCCTCGTCGACGCCCGCGGCGTCGCAGCCGAGGATCATCGGCAGCTTGTCCTCCGCGAGGCCCACGCCCCGCAGGGACCACAGGTCGTGGTGGTTGAGGGAGGCGGCCTTGACGTTGACGACGCTCCAGCCGGGGCGGGCCTCGGGGGCGGGCCGCTCCCCCAACTCAAGGCCGGTGAGCGGCTGGTCGCGGTCGATTCGGGCGGCGTAGACGGCGAACATGACCTTGACGATAGGCGCGCGCCCGCGGCTGCGGAACCTGACGCGACTGTGAGACATGCCCTCTTGCACTCCGCCCGGAACGAGGTCGGCCAGGAGTGCGCGCCGACCGGGAAAGGAGCGCCCGAGCCCACCCGCCCGGCCCAAGGACCGGGTAAAGACTCCCTGCCGGGCAGCCTGGACGAACCAGCCCCGCCGACCCCGCCGGGCACACCCGGCACACCCGGCACACCCGGCACACCCGGCAGCCTCAACGAACCGGCACCGCCCGGCACCCCGTAACAGCGACCGGTCCCGGCTCCGCGACAGCGACCGACCCCGGCCGGAAGCCCGGCCGGGGTCGGTGGGACGAGCGTTCGGTCACCGCTCGGTCATCGCGCGCTCCGCGCCCTGCTCAGCGCCGGGCCACGCCCTCCGCGCGGGCCGCCGCGGCGACGGCCGCCGTGACGGCCGGGGCCACCCGCTCGTCGAACGGGGACGGGATGACGTAGTCCGCGGCGAGGTCGTCACCGACCACGGACGCCAGCGCCTCGGCCGCCGCGATCTTCATGCCCTCCGTGATCCGGGAGGCCCGGACCTGGAGCGCGCCCGCGAAGATGCCGGGGAAGGCGAGGACGTTGTTGATCTGGTTCGGGAAGTCCGACCGCCCGGTGGCCACGACGGCCGCGTACTTGTGCGCGACCTCCGGGTGCACCTCGGGGTTCGGGTTGGCCATGGCGAAGACGAAGGCGCCCTCCGCCATCGAGGCCACCGCGGACTCCGCGACCGTGCCGCCGGAGACGCCGATGAAGACGTCGGCGCCGGCCAGCGCGTCCTCCAGGGAGCCGGTGAGCCCCGCCTTGTTGGTGAACCCGGCGACCTCGCGCTTGACGTCGGTCAGGTCCGTACGGTCGGCCGAGATGACGCCCTTGCGGTCGGCCAGCGCCACATCGCCGATGCCAGCCTCGACCAGCATCTTCGCGATGGCGACACCGGCCGCGCCGGCGCCCGAGATGACCGCCCGGAGCTGCCCGATCTCGCGCCGGCTCAGCCGTGCGGCGTTCCGCAGCGCGGCCAGCGTCACGACGGCCGTGCCGTGCTGGTCGTCGTGGAAGATCGGGATGTCCAGCCGCTCCTGGAGGCGGCGCTCGATCTCGAAGCACCGCGGCGCCGAGATGTCCTCCAGGTTCACGCCCCCGAAGGAGGGTGCGAGCCGGACCACGGTCTCGACGATCTCGTCGACACCGGTGCAGTCCAGCGCGATCGGCACCGCGTCCACGCCGCCGAACTGCTTGAACAGGATCGCCTTGCCCTCCATCACGGGGAGGGAGGCCTCGGGTCCGATGTCCCCGAGGCCCAGCACGGCCGTACCGTCCGTCACGACGGCGACGACGGAGGACTTCCAGGTGTAGTCGTGGACGAGCTCCGGCTGTTCGGCGATGGCGCTGCACACTTTCGCCACGCCGGGTGTGTACGCGAGGGACAGGTCGTCCTTGTCGCGGATCGGCACGGTGGCTTGCACTGCCATCTTGCCGCCGCGGTGCAGCGCGAACGCGGGGTCGAAGGAATCGAGGGGCTCCGCCCCTCCGTCCTGACCCGTATCGCTGTCGCTGCGAGGATTGACGATCTCCGCTGCCACTTTGTCTGACCCCTTAAGTATTCATGGTTTGAGGGTGGCCACTCCCAGGTGAGGGGTGGGCGGGCACCGCGCACAGCCCAGCTACCGATACGTACGGTCACTTGCCGGCTGGTGCGCGACGGGCGCGCCGCACACGCGCCCTGAGCCCCGGATGAGGGGTGTAAAGCACCTTCTTACCGGACGGACGGCGTCGAGGACGAGTCCAAATGGTGCAAGCTCACATGGCGGAACGAAGAACGATCATCGATCACCGCATACCGGTGACATTGATCATGTGACGTCATTAGGACAAATGACCGAGGCCGCTTGACGTGCACTCGACTTGCACTCAACCGCGAGGCGGCCGGGGCGCCCCGTTCGTCCGCATCCCGAGATGCGCCGAAGATCTTCCGGCCGGAAGGGGAGATTCCCGTAAGAGGTCCGGTCACGATGTACCGACCTGTTGTGGTTCGCGGTTCACCCGTTATCCGATTTTGACATGGCTGGCCCCCTGAATCGCTTCGTCCGAATGGCAAGATGCCGTAATCACACGAGGTCGCGACACTCGAAGACGTGTGCTCTCGTCGACCCAAGACCCAAGGCACCCGCCGAACCCATCGGCCGGGGCCGGCCCCATCGGCAACTCCACCCATCCGCCGGAGGAACCCACCATGACCGCACGCACCACCCGTCGTACGACCGCCACGCGCTCCCGCCTGGCCGCGGTCGGCTCGATCGCGGTCGCAGGCGCCCTGATTCTCACCGGTTGCGGCGACCAGACCAAGGACGACAGCGGCGAGAGCGAGACCACCAAGAGCTCGGCGCCGCTGGCCGACAAGCTGCCCGCCGCCATCGCCGACAAGGGTGTCATCAAGGTCGGCTCGGACATCGCCTACGCGCCCGTCGAGTTCAAGGACGACTCCGGCAAGGTGGTCGGTATCGACCCCGACATCGCCGCGGCGATGGGCGAGCAGCTCGGCGTGAAGTTCGAGTTCCAGAACGCCACCTTCGACACGCTCATCGGTGGTCTGGCCTCCAACCGGTACGACATCGCCATGTCGGCCATGACGGACACGAAGGACCGCCAGGAGGGCATCGACGGCGACACCGGCAAGAAGGTCGGCGAGGGCGTCGACTTCGTGGACTACTTCACCGCCGGTGTCTCGCTGTACACCAACAAGGGCGACACCCAGTCCATCGCGACCTGGGACGACCTGTGCGGCAAGACGATGGCCGTGCAGCGCAACACCTTCTCGCACGACCTCGCCAAGGACCAGGCGGCGAAGTGCAAGGAGGACGGCAAGAAGGAACTCAAGATCGAGGACTTCGCCACCAACCCGGAGGCCGAGACCCGGATGCGCTCCAAGGGCGCCGACGTCGTCTCCGCCGACTTCCCGATCGCCGCGTACTCGGTGAAGAACGCGGGCGGCGGCGAGTACTTCGAGATCGTGGGCGACCAGGTCGAGGCCGGCCCCTACGGCATCGCCGTGGCCAAGGACGACACCGAGCTGCGTGACGCGCTCCAGGCCGCCGTCCAGGCCATCATCGACAACGGCGAGTACGAGAAGATCATCAAGAAGTGGGGCGTCGAGGACGGCGCGATCACCGAGGCCAAGATCAACGGCGGCTCCTGACCCCGTCTCGCACCGGTTCTGAAAGGCTCCACCCGTGACTGTTGGCGTCAATAAGACGGACGGTCCCGCGGACCCCACGCCGTCCGCCGGTCCGGAGGCCATCAAGGCCATTCCGGTCCGGCACCCGGGGCGGTACGTGTCCGCGGCCCTCGCGATCGCCATCCTCGGCGCGATCGTCTACGCCTTCGCGCAAGGCAACATCAACTGGGACGCGATTCCCGAGTACTTCTTCGACGACCGCATCCTGCACGGCGTCTGGAACACGCTGCTGCTCACCGTGCTCTCCATGGTGATCGGTATCGCCGGCGGCATCCTGCTCGCCGTGATGCGCCTGTCCGACAACCCCGTGACCTCGTCGATCGCGTGGTTCTACATCTGGTTCTTCCGGGGCACCCCGGTCCTGGTCCAGCTGTTCGTCTGGTTCAACCTCGGGCTGGTCTTCGAGTACATCAACCTCGGGCCGATCTACAAGGACTACTGGTCCTCCTTCATGACGCCGTTGCTGACGGCGCTGCTCGGACTCGGCCTCAACGAGGCCGCGTACATGGCGGAGATCTGCCGTGCCGGTCTGCTCTCGGTCGACGAGGGCCAGACCGAGGCGTCGAACGCGCTCGGCATGAGCCGTACCAAGACGCTGCGCCGGATCGTCATCCCGCAGGCGATGCGCGTGATCGTGCCGCCGACGGGCAACGAGGTCATCAACATGCTGAAGACGACCTCGCTCGTCTCGGCGGTGCAGTTCGCCGACCTGTTCAAGGAGGCGCAGGACATCGGCCAGAACGCGGGCTCCACGGTGGAGATGTACTTCCTCGCCGCCGCCTGGTACCTGATCATGACCTCGATCCTCAGCGTGGGCCAGTACTACATCGAGCGGCACTACGCGCGTGGTTCCTCGCGCACCCTGCCCCCGACGCCCATGCAGCGCCTCAAGACGGCCGTCCTCCCCTATCGCCGCCCGAAGGGGGTCTCGGCATGACCGACGTCACGAAGCAGCCCCCGGCGGACCCGGAGTCCACCCGGCCGATGGTGAAGGCCGAGGGCGTGCACAAGTCCTTCGGCCACGTCGAGGTCCTCAAGGGCATCGACCTGGAGGTCCGGACGGGTGAGGTGTTCTGCCTCATCGGCCCGTCCGGCTCCGGCAAGTCGACCTTCCTGCGGTGCATCAACCACCTGGAGAAGATCAACGCCGGCCGGCTCTACGTCGACGGCTCGCTGGTGGGCTACCGCCAGAAGGGCGACAAGCTCTACGAGCTGAAGGACAACGAGGTCGCGCTCCAGCGCCGGGACATCGGCATGGTGTTCCAGCGGTTCAACCTGTTCCCGCACATGACGGCCGTCGAGAACGTCATGGAGGCGCCCATCCAGGTGAAGGGCGCCAAGAAGGCCCAGGCCAGGGAGCGGGCGCTGGAGCTGCTGGAGAAGGTCGGCCTCGGCGACAAGTCCGGCAACTACCCCTCGCAGCTCTCCGGCGGCCAGCAGCAGCGCGTGGCCATCGCCCGCGCGCTGGCGATGGACCCGAAGCTGATGCTGTTCGACGAGCCGACCTCGGCCCTGGACCCGGAGCTGGTCGGTGACGTCCTCGACGTCATGCGCGACCTCGCCGAGTCCGGTATGACGATGGTCGTCGTCACCCACGAGATGGGCTTCGCCCGCGAGGTGGGCGACAACCTGGTCTTCATGGACGGCGGTGTGGTCGTCGAGTCCGGCAACCCGCGCGACGTCCTGACGGACCCGCAGCACGAGCGGACGAAGGCGTTCCTGTCGAAGGTCCTCTGACGCGAACGACCGGAGGGGCGGTACGGGATTCCCGTACCGCCCCTCCGGTCGTTCCCCGCGCCGGCTACTTCAGGGCCAGCAGCAGCGTGTCCGACGGGGAGCACCACACCGGGCGGGCCTCGGCGAAGCCCTTCTCGCGCAGCACGCGCGCGTGCCAGGCCGGGGAGGGCATGTCGCCGTCGGCGTGCTCGCCGTAGATCTCGAAGCGGCGGGCGGTCGGCCCGGCGAGCACGGGGTCCTGCGCGGCGAGCTGCCACCACTCGGCCCAGTCCAGGGCGCCGCCCCGCTTGGCCTCGTCCATGCGCGTGTGCCGCAGCGTCCGCTCGGCGGCGTTGATCCGGGGAGTCGTCTCGTCGATCATGTGGTCCGCGTTCATGAAGACACCACCCTCCCGGACCAGCCCGGCGACCTGGCCGTAGAGGTCCGCGAGGGGTTCGCTGTGCAGCCAGTGCAGGGCGGTGGCGGTCAGCACGGCGTCGTAGGAGTCGTGCGGCAGCCGCGCCGTCCAGTCCGGGTCCTTGAGGTCGGCGGTGACGAAGGAGGTCCGCGCGTCGCCCGCGAAGGTGCCCTCGGCGATGGCGAGGAGTGCCGGGTCCAGGTCGACGCCGGTGCTGGTGGCGCCGGGCAGCCGGGCAAGCAGGCGGGCCGTGATGGAGCCGGTGCCGCAGGCCAGGTCGAGCACCCGGGGCTCGGGGCCGACGAGCGACTCGACCATGTCCAGCATGATCCGGAAGCGCTCCTCCCGGTCCGGCATGTACCACTCCTGCTGCCGGTCCCAGCTCTCCTGCCAGGCCTGCCAGTCGGTTCCGGTACTGGTCGTCATGGAAGCCCTCTCCTCGGACGCATGCGTAATACCCTGGAAGCGCGACCAGCTGTTACTCCGACCGCACCACGACCATAGAACGCCTCCGTAAGGACTACAAGTGGAACTGGCCTATTACTCGGACTACGCGCTGCGCCTCGTCAACAGCGAGGACCCGGCCCGGGGCACGGACACGCTGACGTCGGTGGAGGCCGTCCGCGACCTGTTCGGCGCGAGCCAGTCGGCGGCCCGGCGGGCCACGGACTCGGACGTCACCCGCTTCCGCTCGGTACGGGCGCGGCTGCGCGCGGTCTTCGAGGCGGCCGACGGCGGCGACGAGACCCTCGCGGTGGACCTGCTGAACTCACTGCTGCTGGAGTTCCCGGTCAGCCCGCAGATCTCCGGGCACGACTTCCGCGACGACGACGGCCGCCCGCTGTGGCACATGCACCTGGCCGATCACCCCTCGAACGCGACCTCGGGGTACGCGGCCATCGCGGCGATGGGTCTCGCCTTCCATCTGACCGAGCACGGCGTGGACCGGCTGGGCCTGTGCGAGGCGGCGCCGTGCCGCAACGCCTACCTCGACACCTCGACCAACCGCTCCCGCCGCTACTGCTCCGACCGCTGCGCCACCCGCGCGAACGTGGCCGCCTACCGGGCCCGCAAGCGCCTGGAGGCGGCCCGGCCCGAGAGCACCGGGCGGACCGCGGACAGCGCCCAGAGCGCCAGCGCCCACGGCGAACGCTGACCGGCCCGGCGCGGCCGGAACCGGGCCCGGACCCGGCCCAGCACCAGCTCCGCCGGCACCGTCCCGTAGTCCGTGCTGTCCCCGCCCGCGTAGGCGTTGTCCCCGAGCACCCACCAGCCGCCCTCGCGGCGCTCCGCCGCCCGCTTGACGACCAGCAGGTCCTGCTGGAACGGATGGCGCAGAACAACCACGTCACCGGGCCGGATCCGGGCCCCGTAGTGCACCAGCAGCCGGTCCCCGTGGATCAGCGTGGGCACCATCGACGGCCCGGTCACCTCGGCCGGCCCGAAGGGCAGCAACGGCCGCCCGCGTTCGGTCTCCTGCGACAGTTCCGGCATCACCGGCACCTCCCCGGTCCTTTCCTCCACCAGTCTCAGTCTGACCCCGGACTTTTGTCCTAAGCCCGTGGGGGCCCTCGCGAAAAGCCGTCCCTCAAGGAGTAATGTCCCACCTGAGAAGACGATCACGAGGAAGGAATGCTCCATGCTTTCCCGCCTGTTTGCCCCCAAGGTGAAGGTCAGCGCCCACTGCGACCTGCCCTGCGGTGTGTACGACCCGGCCCAGGCCCGCATCGAGGCGGAGTCGGTCAAGGCCGTGCAGGACAAGATGGCCGCCAACGACGACCCGCACTTCCAGGCCCGTGCGACCGTCATCAAGGAGCAGCGCGCCGAGCTCGCCAAGCACCACGTGTCGGTCCTGTGGAGCGACTACTTCAAGCCCCCGCACTTCGAGAAGTACCCGGAGCTGCACCAGCTGGTCAACGACGCCCTGAAGGCGCTGTCGGCCGCGAAGGCGTCCACCGACCCGGCCACCGGCCAGAAGGCGCTGGACTACATCGCCCAGATCGACAAGATCTTCTGGGAGACCAAGAAGGCCTGATCCAGGACCTTTTCGGGTCGTCCGGACCGGCGGTCGGTGCACCATCGCAGGTCCACGGAGATCCTTCGGAGGGGCCTGCCGCAATCCGCGGCGGGCCCCTCCTGCCGTCCTCCGTGCGATGCTGGCGGGGTGAACACCGAGGACCTGGTCCGGCTGCGCCGGGCCCGCGACCGCATGGACCGCGAGTACACCGAGCCCCTCGACGTCACGGCGCTCGCCCGGACGGCGCTGATGTCCGCCGGCCACTTCCAGCGCAGCTTCCGTGCCGCCTACGGCGAGACCCCCTACGGCTATCTCATGACCCGCCGGATCGAGCGGGCCAAGGCCCTGCTGCGGCGCGGCGACCTGAGCGTGACGGAGGTGTGCATGGCGGTCGGGTGCACCTCCCTCGGCTCCTTCAGCGCGCGCTTCACCGAACTGGTCGGCGAGACGCCGAGCGCCTACCGGGCCCGCTCGCACGAGGACGCCGAGGCCGTCCCGGCCTGCGTGGCCCGCCGTCTCACCCGGCCCGGACGGGCGCGGCGGCCTTAATCTGCCGTCATGGACATCGACATCAAGCTCAAGCAGTGCTTCCTCGCCGTCGACGACCACGACAAGGCCATCGCCTTCTACCGCGACGTGCTGGGCCTGGAGGTCCGCGGCGACGTCGGCTACGAGGGGATGCGCTGGGTGACCGTCGGCTCGCCGCTCCAGCCGGACGTGGAGATCGTGCTGGAGCCGCCGGCCGCGGACCCGGACACCTCCCCCGCCGACAAGGAGGTGATGGCGCAGTTGCTGGCCAAGGGCGTGCTGCGCGGGGTCAACTTCACCACCTCCGACTGCGACGAGCTGTACGCGCGGGTGCGGGAGTACGGCGCCGATGTGATCCAGGAGCCCATGGACCAGGCGTACGGGGTGCGCGACTGCGCCTTCCGGGACCCGGCCGGGAACATGCTGCGCTTCATGGAGCCGTTGAAGCGGGGCTGACAGCGGGGCTGATTAGGATCGCGCCCATGACCATCCGCTGGACGTACGTCTTCGCCGACCGGCCCGCCGCGCTCCTCGGCCCGGCCTGCGACTTCTGGACCGCGGTGACGGGCACCCGACTCTCCGAAGCCCGCGGCGACCAGGGAGAGTTCGTGACCCTGCTGCCGGAGTCGGGCGATCCGTGCGTCAAGGTCCAGGGCGTGAGGGACGGCACGGGCGGCGCCCATCCGGACTTCGCGGTCGAGGACGTCACCGGCTTCGTGAAGGAGGCGCTGCGGGCCGGTGCGGACCTGGTCGCCGACCACGGCGGCTGGGCCGTACTGCGGTCGCCGGCGGGGCAGTTGTTCTGCGCGGTGCCGTGGCAGGGCGAGTCCCGGCGGCCGCCCGTGGTGGACGGAACCCGCGTGGACCAGATCTGCCTCGACGTCCCTCCCTCGCGCTACGACGCCGAAGTCGGCTTCTGGAGCGCCCTGTTGCCGGAGTGGGAGTCGCTGCCCGGGTCGCTCCCCGAGTTCCACGTGGTCCGGCCGCCGGCCGGACTGCCGGTCCGGATCCTGCTCCAGCGGCTCGGCGAGGAGCGTCCCGTCTCCACCCACCTCGACCTGGCCTGCGCCGACATCGCGGCGAGCCGGGCCGAGCACGAGCGGCTCGGCGCCACGCCCGTGCACCGCGGCGCCCACTGGCGGGTCCTGCGCGACCCGGCCGGCGGCCTGTACTGCCTGACCGGCCGGGATCCCCTGACGGGCGGGCTGCCGACGGCCCGGGCCTAAGAGCTCCGAACAAAAGCGGGGTCCGATCAGCGGGCGGTGTCCGGTGCGTCGCAAGGCGCCGAGAGCGCGCGTGCCGGGCGCCGCCCGCCGGGCCCCACTTTTGTTCGGAGCTCTAAGGTGCCCTCCACGGCTCGACGGCGATCACCGCGTCCAGGGGGATCGGCCCGTACACGTGCGGGAACTCCTCGCCGCCGGGCTCGGCCGCCTCGGGGCGCACGGGTACGTCGAGACGGCCGGGGTCGACGACCAGGACCACCAGGTCGTCCAGGTCCGAGTAGAAGGCGGCTGCCGTGCGCGGGAGTTGGGCCCGCGTCGAGCAGTGGATGAACCCCTCCTCCTGGAGGGTCCGGCCGCGGGTCGAGATCTCGTACGTGCCCTTCGACCGGGCCTCGTCCCACAGGGCGCGTTCGGTGATGTGCAGGATCGGCTCGCTCATGGGGTCACGCTACGTCGTCAACCGCTCCGCCCGCGCCCGCGATACCGCTGCTCGGGCAGGCTCATGGTCGCGCACCAGGCCGGCCGGCACGTCGTAGAGGCCGAGGATCGGCGAGCAGCGCCTCCTGTGCAGCGTCGTCGGCGGTGTCGCTCACGGGATTCAGATGTCTCCGGTGCCCTCGTCGATGGGCCGGATCACCACGGGGTACTGCGGCGCGCCGGCGGGCTGCGGGCACTCCTGGACCCGGGCGGCGATCTCGGTGACGCGCTCCAGGCTCGCGCAGTCCAGCACCCAGGAGCCGGCCAGCAGCCCCTGGGTCTCGCCGTAGGGGACGTCGGAGCCGGGCCCGGGTTCTCGACACGACGGGGCCGCCTTTCTCCGGAGACCCTCCGCGCGCTCAGGAACCGCTCGCGGCGCCTTCCTCGGGGCGGTCCGGCGCCTCGGGGCGCTCGCCGATTCCGCTGAGCCGTTGGTGATGGTGGTGAAGATGCTTGTGGGTCTTGTGCTGCTCCTGGGGGACTTCCTCGGTGCCCTCCACGACGAACGCCTCGCACGTGGTGTTGCGGCAGGGACCGGCCACCCAGCGCGGTACCCATGTGCCCAGCGTCTTATGACGCCGGACGACCGTTTCGACGGACTGTCCGCAGGCGGGACAGGCGTGTCCTTCGCTGTCCATGTCCTCAGGGTAGGCCGGTCAGCGCTTCCGTGCGTAGGTGCGGACCAGCACTCCGTTACCGAAGGCGCGGACGTCCTCCAGGGTGAAGTCGGCGACGGTGAATCCGGCGCCGAACATCGGCATGCCCGAGCCGTACACCTGCGGGTAGGTCTTGATCACCAGTTCGTCGATCTCGTCGAGCAGTTGTCCCGCGAGCCGGGAACCGCCGCAGAGCCAGATGCCCAGGTCACCGTCCTCCGCCTTCAGTTCGCGGACGCGGGCCACCAGGTCGCCCTGGATCACGGTGACATGGGGATCGGCGTCCGGGTCGAGGGTGCGCGAGACGACGTACTCGCGCAGATGACCGTAGGGGCTGGTGATCCCGGCGTCGAGGGCGAGCCGGTAGCTGCCGCTGCCCTGGATCACCGTGTCGAAGTGGAGGTTCTCGGCGTCCTTCAGGCCGAGTTGTTCGCGGCCCACGACCGACACGGTCTCGGGCCAGTGGGAGCCGAGGTAGCCGAGGAACTCCTCGTCCAGGTACGCGAACATCGACGTCGCGTCACCGTCCGGGTCCCCGATGAAGCCGTCGATGGAGCAGGCGATGAAGTACGTGAGCTTGCGCAAGCCGGTCTCTTTCCCTGGGCCGCCGTTTGAATGACTCCAGTTGTAGTACTTCACCCGTAGTGGCTGCAAGCTCATTTCGGGTGCCGGAGTCGAGCGGCGTGCCGGAGAGCGGGCGTCCGGCTGCCCTAGGCGAGGACTCGGGGCTCGCGCCACATCGGGAACATCTGCGGGCCGTCCGGCAGGGCGAGGGGGCTGCCGAGGAGTGCGAAACCGAGCCGCTCGTACAGTGCGCGGCTGCGGGGACTGCTCGCCTCCAGATAGGCGGGGACGCCGTCGCCGTCGCAGCGGTCGAGCACGGGGCCCATGAGGGCGGTGCCGATGCCCTCCCCCTGCCTGCCGGGCGAGACACCGATCATCCACAGGTACTCGTGGGACCGGTCGGCGGGGTGGATCCCGGCGGTGAGCCGGCCGATCAGCTCCACGCGCTCGTTCGCCGGGTCGACCGCCTGACGTACCTGGGCGGGCCCCTCGTCGTCGGTGTCGTGCTCCCCGGCGGGCGTGGGCATCCACAGCGCGCAGCCCGAGCCGTCCTCCACCAGGTCGATCCGCCCGGCGTCGAGGACGATGTCGGTGAAGGCGGCCATCAGCCGGTGGTGGGTGGCCCGCCGGTACTCGGCGCCGGGGAAGACCCAGCCGCTGACCGGGTCGTCCTGGAACGCCTCGTCGAGCAGCCGTACCACCGTCTCGCGGTCGGCCTCGGTCGCCGTCCGGATCGCCACACCCATGTCCCCGCCCCTTCGCCTCAATCGGCCTTGATCGTAAGGGGGTTGACGGCGGCGTGGTGGAGGCCTCGGAAGATTGACGGGATTCCGTGCCGCACCTCGGGAGAGGACACGGGCCCCGCACACCGTGGGGATGTGCGGGACCCATGCGGGCCGGAGCCGGTGGCCGTGCGGGGTCAGGAGCCGCACGGCCACCGGTCCGGGGTCCTCAGGTGCTGCGCCGGGTGACGAACTCGGCCAGCGCCAGCAGGCCGCCCGCCGCCTCAGGTTCGGGCACCGCCCGGGCCAGTTCCTGCATCGCGCGGGCCATCCGGTCGGCCGCCTGGACCTGCGCCCAGTCGCGGCCGCCCGCCCGTTCCACGGCCAGTGCGGTGCGAGCGGTCTCCTCCTCCGCCGCCAGACCGCTTCTGCCGTACGGCACCTCGTACAGCCCGGCCAGCTCCGTCGCGGCGGGGGTGCCGGAGGTGAGCGCGGCGACGACCGGCAGCGACTTCTTGCGGGCGGCCAGGTCCGCGCCGGCCGGCTTGCCGGTGCGCCGGGGGTCGCCCCATATGCCGATGACGTCGTCGATGAGCTGGAAGGCGAGCCCGGCCTCACGGCCGAAGGAGTCCATCGCCTCGACGTCCTCCGCCGACGCGCCCGCGTACAGCGCGCCGAGGGCGCAGGCGCAGCCCAGCAGCGCCCCGGTCTTGGCCTCGGCCATGGCGAGCGCCTCGTCGAGGCGGACCTCGGCGCAGGCCCGCTGCTCCAGGGCCGTGTCCGTGTGCTGGCCCTCGCACAGTTCGACGACGCAGGCGGCGAGCAGGGCGGCGGCCCGCGGGGCCGCCGGATGCGGGTCCTGGGCGAGCAGGCCCAGGGCGAGTGCCTGGAGGGCGTCCCCGGCCAGGATCGCGTCGGCGTCGCCGAACACGGTCCAGGCGGTGGGCCGGTGGCGCCGGGTGGTGTCCCGGTCCATCACGTCGTCGTGCAGCAGGGTGAAGTTGTGCACCAGTTCCACCGCCGCCGCGGCCCGGACCGCCGCCCTGCGGGCCGCGGGTCCGCCGAGCGCCTCGGCCGCGGTGAGGACGAGCGCGGGCCGGATCGCCTTGCCGGCGTTGCCCGCCGCGGGCGTGCCGTCCGCGTGCTGCCAGCCGAAGTGGTAGAGCGCGACGCGGCGCATGGAACCCGGTAAGGAGTCGACGGCGGCGCGCAGTTCGGGATCGACGGAACCCCGCGCGCGCTCCAGGATCGCCATCGCCTCCTGGCCGTCGACCGGCCCGGCTCCGGCGTGTGTCTGGGTCCCGATGGGCCTCCGCCTTTCACGCGTCTCGGTCGGTCGCCGTACCCCGAGGGTGTACCCGCCCCGGAGGGCGGGAACACCGGTTGTCCTCGGCCGTGTCACCGCCAGCGCCCGATCTCGACGTTCTCCAGCACGCCGAGCGCGTCCGGCACCAGGACGGCGGCCGAGTAGTAGGCGGTCACCAGGTAGTTGATGATCGCCTGCTCGTTGATGCCCATGAAGCGCACCGACAGGCTCGGCTCGATCTCGTCGGGGATGCCCGCCTGCTGGAGGCCGATGACGCCCTGCTCGGACTCGCCGGTGCGCATCGCGATGATCGAGGTGGTACGGGCCTCGGTGACCGGGATCTTGTTGCACGGGTAGACCGGCACCCCGCGCCAGGTGGGGATGCGGTTGCCCGCGATCTCGATGGTCTCGGGCACGAGTCCGCGCTTGTTCAGCTCACGGCCGAAGGCCGCGATGGCGCGCGGGTGGGCGAGGAAGAACTTGGTGCCGCGGCGCCGGCTGAGCAGTTCGTCCATGTCGTCGGGGCCGGGCACACCGTCGTGGGGCTGGATCCGCTGCTCGTACTCGCAGTTGTTGAGCAGCCCGAACTCGCGGTTGTTGATGAGTTCGTGCTCCTGGCGTTCCTTGAGCGCCTCGACCGTCAGCCGGAGCTGCTGCTCGGTCTGGTTCATCGGCTGGTTGTAGAGGTCGGCGACGCGCGAGTGGATGCGCAGCACCGTCTGGGCGATGCTCAGTTCGTACTCGCGGGGACTGGCGTCGTAGTCGACGAAGGTGTGCGGGATGTCCGGCTCGCCGCTGTGGCCGGCCGCGAGGTCGATCTCCTTCTCGCCGTACTTGTTGCCACGCTGGGCGGGGATCGCGCGCTGTTCCTCCAGGTGGGCACGGAGCGACTCGGAGCGCTCCGCGACCTGTTCGACGTCCTGGCGGGACAGCACGAGGAGGGTGCACGCGGTGACCGTGCGGACCGTGTACTCCCAGATGGCGTCGGAGGCCAGCAGGGACTGCTCGCCGAGGTGGGCGCCGTCGGCGAGCACACCGAGGGACTCGTCGTCGCCGTAGGGCCCGGTACCGACCTTCTCCACCCGGCCGTGCGCCAGCAGGTACACCTCGTCGGCGGGGCTGCCGAAGGAGGCGAGCACCTCGCCCGCCGCGAGCTCCCGCTGCTGGCAGCGCCGGGCCAGCTCGGTGAGCACCTCCTGGTCCTCGTAGGTGCGCAGCGCGGGCAGTTCGCCCAGCTCGGCCGGGATGACCTCGACGCGGTCCCCGGTCTTCACAAAGGTGATGCGGCCGTCCCCCACGGCATAGCTGAGGCGGCGGTTGACCCGGTACGTACCGCCCTGCACGTTCACCCACGGCAGCATGCGCAGGAGCCAGCGCGAGCTGATCTCCTGCATCTGCGGTGCCGACTTGGTCGTGGTGGCCAGGTTCCGCGCGGCGGCAGTGCCGAGACTCTGCTGCGGCCTGTTCTCGTCAGTGCGGATCTCTTCGCCTACCGACATAAGGAATTGCCCTCCCGGTCATGCCCCGGCGCCGTTCCGCGCCGGGCATCCATTCGCAGGACCAAGCCTTCCTCACGGAGCGTGCCGGTGCTATTACACGAATGAGCGGGAATGGATCACGGGCAACTGGGCATATGCGCCCCACTTGTCCACCGCGGCAGCCGCTCCCGCTCCGCGCGACAATGGTGCGGTGACCAGCCTCGACGACCTCCGGCCCCGGCTCCCCTCGCCGCTCGCGGAGGTCGTCGACGACCGGTTCGGCCGCCACGGCGTCCGGCTGCTGCTGAAACGGGACGACCTGATCCACCCGGACCTGATCGGCAACAAGTGGCGCAAGCTCGCCCCGAACCTCACGGCCGCGGCCGGCCGGCCCGTGCTCACCTTCGGCGGCGCCTACTCCAACCATCTGCGGGCCACGGCCGCCGCCGGACGCCTCCTGGGCCTGCCCACCGTAGGGGTGGTCCGCGGCCAGGAACTCGCCGACCGTCCCCTCAACGCCTCCCTCGCCCGGTGCGCCGCCGACGGCATGCGTCTGCACTTCGTCGACCGGTCGACGTACCGCCGCAAGGCCGAGCCGGACGTCCTGGCCGCCGTCCTGCGCGCGGCGGACGCCGAGGACGCCCATGTCGTGCCGGAGGGCGGCAGCAACACGGCCGCCGTGCGCGGCTGCCGGGAACTCGGCGCGGAACTGCGCGGCCGGGCCGACCTGGTCGCCCTCGCCTGCGGCACCGGCGGCACCCTCGCCGGTCTCGCCGCCGGCCTCGCCCCGGACCAGCGCGCGCTGGGCGTCCCGGTCCTCAGGGGCGGCTTCCTCGCCGACGACATACAGGCCCTGCAACAGCGGGCCTTCGGCGGCCGGCGCGGCACCTGGACCCTGGACGACCGCTTCCACTTCGGCGGCTACGCCCGCTCGACGCCCGAACTCGACTCCTTCGCCGACGACTTCGAGCGGCGCCACGGCGTCCCCGTCGAGCGCGTGTACGTGGCCAAGCTGCTGTACGGCCTGGTCGCCCTGACCGCGGAGGGCGCCTTTCCGCGCGGCACGACGGTCGCGGCCGTGGTGACCGGCAGCCCGTTCCCCCAGGAGTCCGGGCCCCCCTGAGCAGGGGCGCTCCTCACTCGGCCTCCCGGAACGCGGCCGCCTCCTCCAGGTCCAGGCGGCGCAGCAGCGTCCGGAGCATCTCGTCGTCGATGTAGCGGCCGTCCCGGAGCCTGACGAACACCTCGCGCTCGGCGCCGATCATCTCGCGCGACAGGCGTCGGTAGGTGTCGTCGACGGTCTCCCCGGTGACCGGGTTGACCTGGCCGAGGCGTTCCCAGACGGCGTTGCGCCGGCGTTCCAGGACCGTGCGCAGGCGCTCGGCGAGCGGTGCGGGCAGGGCGTTGCGCTCGTCGGTGAGGAGGTCGTCCAGACGCCGTTCGGCGGCCCGGGACGCCTGCGCCTGTGCGTTGGCCTCGGCGAGGGTCTCGGCCTGCACGTCACGGCCCGGCAGCTTCAGCAGCCTGATCAGCGGGGGCAGGGTGACGCCCTGCACGACGAGGGTGCCGATCACCGTGGTGAAGGTCAGGAACAGGATCAGATTGCGCTCGGGGAACTCCTCGCCCCCGTGCACGGTGAGCGGGATGGAGAAGGCGATGGCCAGCGACACCACGCCCCGCATGCCGGCCCAGGCGATGACGAACGGGCCCTTCCAGGTCGGGTTCTCCTCCCGTTCCCGGATCCGCGCCGACAGCATGCGCGGCAGGAACGTCGCCGGGTACACCCATACGAACCGGGAGGCGACGACCACCAGGAAGACGGCGACCGCGTACCAGGCCGCCTCGGCCCCCTCGTACTCGCCGAGGCCCTTGAGGACCACCGGCAGTTGGAGTCCGATGAGGGCGAAGACCGCCGACTCCAGGACGAAGGCGACCATCTTCCAGACGGCCTCCTCCTGGAGCCGGGTGGCGAAGTCGACCTCCCACGCGCGGTGTCCCAGCCACAGGGCGACGACGACCACCGCGAGCACTCCGGAGGCGTGCACCTGTTCGGCGACCGCGTAGGCGACGAACGGGATCAGCAGCGACAGCGTGTTCTGGAAGAGCGCTTCCTTCACATGGGTGCGCAGCCAGTGGATCGGCACCATCAGCAACAGGCCGATGCCGATCCCGCCGAACGCCGCGAGCAGGAACTCGCCGATCCCGCCCGCCCAGGTGGCGCCCTCGCCGACCGCGGCCGCGAGGGCGACCCGGTAGGCGGTGATCGCGGTCGCGTCGTTCACCAGGGACTCGCCCTGGAGGATCGTGGTGATCCGGTTGGGCAGCCCCACCCGGCGCGCCACCGCGGTGGCCGCGACCGCGTCGGGCGGCGCCACCACCGCGCCCAGCACCAGCGCCGCGGTCAGCGGCAGGCCGGGGACGAGCAGATAGGCGGCCCAGCCCACCGCGAAGGTCGCGAAGAGCACGTACCCGACCGACAGCAGCGCCACCGGCCGCAGTTGTGCCCTCAGGTCCAGATAGGAGCTGTCGGTGGCCGCGGTGTGCAGCAGCGGCGGCAGGATCAACGGCAGCACGATGTGCGGGTCGAGGGTGCACTCGGGCACCCCCGGCACGTAGGAGACCGCCAGTCCCACGGCGACCAGGAGCAGCGGCGCCGGCACCGGGGTCCACCGGGCCGCCGCGGCGATCGCGGCACTGCCCGCCACCAACAGCAGCAGTGGCATCACGTCCATGGACCTCGCCCGCCCTCGCTCGTCACCGTTCGCCCACCCTCGTTTTTCCGCGCGGCCATCCGCGCACCCGTCGTAACCTGGCAATCATGAAACAGTGCACGCATGCCGACGTGCTGCCGCACCCGGAGCCCGTCCCGCTCAGTGAGACGTGCCTCGAGTGCCTGGCGGACGGCACCCATCCGGTACAGCTGCGGCTGTGCCTCACCTGCGGTCACGTCGGATGCTGCGACTCCTCGCCGGGACGGCACGCCACCGGGCACCACAAGGACTCCGGACATCCCGTGATGCGGACGTTCGAGCCCGGTGAGAGCTGGCGCTGGTGCTTCGTGGACCACGTGCTGGTGTGACCGGGCCGACTCCGGATCCGGACGGTTCGACCGTCTGACGCCTGGGTACGTCAACCCGGCGCGCGCTCTTCCCATTTGGGCCCGCCGAACCCCTAGCCACGGAGCGTATCCGTAGGTTTACTATGAGTGACAGCAGGGGGTTGGGGTCCCGGGGACAGGAAAGTTCGGAGCGCGGTAGCGTCACCGCTGAACACACGTCGCGTTACCCCGGGGGGCGACCCTCGGCCCCGAAAAGCTTGTACCACCTTGGAGGTGAGGGTGTCCCAGATCGCAGGCGAGCCCGCGACCCAGGACTTCGTGGAAGTCCGGCTGCCGGCTGCGGGTGCCTACCTGTCGGTGCTGCGTACGGCGACTGCCGGCCTCGCGGCCCGTTTGGACTTCACCCTCGACGAGATCGAGGATCTGCGCATCGCCGTGGACGAGGCCTGCGCGATCCTGCTCCAGCAGGCCGTGCCCGGCTCGGTGCTCAGCTGCGTCTTCCGGCTCGTCGACGACTCACTGGAGGTCACCGTCTCGGCGCCGACCACCGACGGTCACGCACCGTCACGCGACACCTTCGCCTGGACCGTGCTGTCCGCGCTGGCGGGGAAGGTGTCCTCCGCGGTGGACGACGACAAGACCGTGTCGATCAGCCTCTACAAACAGCGCGGCGCGGGACCCGGGCCGGCGTGAAGGACGGGGACGGGCCGGTGCGGGACGAGGAGCGCGGCACACGGGAGCTGCCGGCCGGGACCGCGGACGACGCGGTCGCTCCGGGCGGTTCCCGGCATGTGACGGACGGCGTTGACGGCATTCCCGAGCAGGCCAGGCCGCATCCCGAGGGCGACGCGGCCACCGCGGCGGGTTTCCCGGACACCGCCGTGCAGGAATCGCCTCGGCAGAGGCGGATCGGGGGCACCCCCGGCCGGGCTGAGACCAGGGCTCGACAGAGGGCGACGGGCGGGACGATGAGCGAGCACGAGCGAGACGACGATCAGGCCGCGCAGGCCACGCGGCACGAGACGCCGGCGCGCGAGGCGCAGGCGCAGGACCGCACCGGCGCGCGTGCCCTGTTCATCGAGCTGCGCGGCCTGAAGGACGGCAGCCCGGAGTACGCGGAACTGCGCAACAAGCTGGTCCGGATGCACCTGCCGCTCGTCGAGCACCTCGCCCGCCGCTTCCGCAACCGCGGCGAACCGCTGGACGACCTCACCCAGGTCGCCACCATCGGTCTGATCAAGTCCGTCGACCGCTTCGACCCGGACCGCGGGGTGGAGTTCTCCACCTACGCGACCCCGACGGTCGTCGGCGAGATCAAGCGGCACTTCCGCGACAAGGGCTGGGCGGTGCGCGTGCCGCGCAGGCTCCAGGAGCTGCGCCTGGCCCTGACCACAGCCACCGCGGAGCTGTCCCAGCTGCACGGCCGCTCCCCCACGGTCCACGAGCTGGCCGAGAAGCTGGCCATCTCGGAGGAGGAGGTCCTGGAGGGCCTGGAGTCCGCCAACGCGTACTCCACGCTGTCGCTGGACGTCCCCGACACCGACGACGAGTCGCCGGCCGTGGCGGACACCCTGGGCGCCGAGGACGAGGCGCTGGAGGGCGTCGAGTACCGCGAGTCGCTCAAGCCGCTGCTGGAGGACCTGCCGCCGCGGGAGAAGCGCATCCTGCTGCTGCGCTTCTTCGGCAACATGACCCAGTCGCAGATCGCGCAGGAGGTCGGCATCTCCCAGATGCACGTCTCCCGCCTGCTGGCGCGCACCCTGGCCCAGCTGCGGGAGAAGCTGCTCGTCGAGGAGTGAGGGAGGACGTGACCGCGCGCTACTGCTGCGCGTTTCCGGGCCCGCGGATCCCAAGGGCCCGGGTCGTCTCGGCGTTGACCAGCAGCACCAGCGCGGTCACCGCCACCACGGCGAGGGCGATGCCCGCCGGGATGGCGATGCTGTCGGCCTGGAGCAGGTTGTAGGCCACGGGCAGCGCCAGGATCTGAGTGATCACGGCCGGCCCCCGGGACCAACCGCGCCGGGCCAGCAGTCCGCGGGCGGCCAGCAGGGGCAGCAGCGCGAGCACGACCAGCGTCACCCCGCCGGTGACGGCCTGCTGACGATCGTCCGGGTCGCCGGTCAGGCCCAGGACGAGGATCCAGATTCCGCCGGCCACCAGGGCGAGGCCCTCCAGCGCGGCGAGCGTCGCCGCGTAGGTCAGCCGCCGCGGGCGGGGTCCGGCTTCGGGGGCGGGGGTCTGCTCAGCACTCACCCCAGCAGGGTAGCCCTCGCACGGTCCGCCCCCACGGGCGCCCGGGGCACCTCGTGCCCGTCCGTGGCGAGGTTCACGCACCGATTCCCCGATCGAATCCCGGCTCGGTGTGGGATCGGTACCCCCCAGTAGGTACCCTGCCATCCATGCGTGCACTTCTCGTGGTCAATCCGGCGGCAACCACCACAAGCGCACGTACGCGCGATGTCCTGATCCACGCGCTCGCCAGCGAGATGAAGCTGGAAGCGGTCATGACCGAGTACCGCGGCCACGCCCGCGACCTCGGCAGACAGGCGGCGGAGAGCGAGGACATCGACCTGATAGTCGCCCTCGGCGGTGACGGCACGGTCAACGAGGTCGTCAACGGCCTGCTGCACGCCGGCCCCGATCCCGAGCGGCTGCCGCGGCTCGCGGTGGTCCCCGGCGGTTCGACCAATGTCTTCGCCCGCGCCCTGGGCCTGCCCAATGACGCGGTCGAGGCCACCGGCGCGCTGCTGGACGCGCTGCGCGAGGGCAGCGAGCGGACGGTCGGCATGGGCATCGCCGCCGGGACGCCGGGCACCGAGGACGAAGGGGTGCCCGCCCGGTGGTTCACCTTCTGCGCGGGGCTCGGCTTCGACGCGGGCGTCGTCGGCCGGGTCGAGCAGCAGCGGGAGCGGGGCAGGAAGTCCACGCACGCCCTGTATCTGCGCCAGGTGGTGCGGCAGTTCCTCCAGGAGCCGAACCGCAGGCACGGCACGATCACGCTGGAGCGGCCGGGTGCCGACCCGGTGACCGATTTGGTGCTTTCCATCATCTGCAACACCGCTCCGTGGACCTATCTGGGCAATCGCCCGGTGTACGCGGCGCCTAAGGCCTCGTTCGATACGGGGCTCGACGTACTCGGGCTCAGCCGGATGTCCACGGTCGCGGTTGCCCGGTATGCGACCCAGTTGCTCACTTCGTCCCCCGAGCGGGGACCGCACGGCAGGCATGCCGCCTCACTGCACGACCTGGACCAGTTCACCTTGCATTCGAAGGTCCCGCTGCCCCTTCAGATGGACGGCGATCACCTCGGACTGCGTACGAGCGTGACGTTCACAGGCGTACGCCGTGCACTGCGTGTGATTGTGTGAGCAGAAGGCGCCAAAGTCCTTTCACTCGAACGTTTAGACCACGGTCCACCCCATGGAAGTACGGCTGTGACCTAGTCGACACCGAGGAATCAAAAAAAACTTTCCAGAAGGGGTTGTATCCGCCGCTGAGGTTTGCGAGTCTCTACGTGGCGATCGGGACAGCCCGCAACACCGGCTCCCACAGATCACCGGAACCCCTCTTCAACTCACAGGACCACGCCAGGGAAACCTGACGGGCGGCCCTTCACTTGTTGAGGGATTCGTGAAAGCGTTCACATTCACAAGCAACCCGCACGTAATACCAAGGAGAGGTAGCAGCCATGGACTGGCGTCACAACGCCGTTTGCCGCGAGGAAGACCCCGAGCTCTTCTTCCCCATCGGCAACACCGGTCCTGCGCTGCTGCAGATCGAGGAAGCCAAGGCCGTCTGCCGTCGCTGCCCGGTTATGGAGCAGTGCCTGCAGTGGGCGCTCGAGTCCGGTCAGGACTCCGGCGTCTGGGGTGGTCTCAGCGAGGACGAGCGTCGCGCGATGAAGCGCCGTGCCGCCCGCAACCGGGCCCGTCAGGCATCCGCCTGACACACCCACCCCGCCTGAGCTTGGCGGCGCGTACAGCGAGTACGCATCTCCCGCCCCCGAGCCGCAGCGCGCAGTACCCCTGATGCGCATAAGCCCCGGACCCTTCAAGGTCCGGGGCTCATTGCTGTCCCGGGCCGGGCGTCCGGGGCTCATTGCTGTCCCGGGCGGGCGGGAGGCCGGCCCGCGGGCACGGGCGGCTACTTGTGCGCCCGCACCGGAATGTCCAGGATGACCTGAGTGCCGCGTTCCGGCGCCCGGACCATGTCGAAGGTGCCGCCCAACTCCCCCTCCACCAGGGTCCGTACGATCTGGAGGCCGAGGTTGCCGGCGGTGTGCGGGTCGAACCCCTCAGGCAGGCCGACGCCGTCGTCCTGGACGGTGACCAGCAGCCGGGCCTCCCTGGTGGTGCCGCCGCGCACCGCCGAGACCTCGACGGTTCCGGTCTCGCCCTGACGGAAGCCGTGTTCCAGGGCGTTCTGGAGCACCTCGGTCAGGACCATGGAGAGCGGAGTGGCGACCTCGGCGTCCAGGATGCCGAAGCGTCCGGTGCGCCGGCCGGTGACCTTGCCGGGCGAGATCTCGGCGACCATCGCCAGCACCCGGTCGGCGATCTCGTCGAACTCCACGCGCTCGTCGAGGTTCTGGGAGAGCGTCTCGTGCACGATGGCGATCGAGCCGACCCGGCGCACCGCCTCTTCGAGCGCCTCCCGGCCCCGGTCGGACTCGATCCGCCGGGCCTGGAGGCGCAGCAGGGCCGCGACCGTCTGGAGGTTGTTCTTCACCCGGTGGTGGATCTCCCGGATGGTGGCGTCCTTGGTGATCAACTCGCGTTCGCGACGGCGCAGTTCGGTCACGTCGCGGAGGAGGACCAGGGAACCGATGCGGGTGCCCTTGGGCTTGAGCGGGATGGCGCGGAACTGGATCACGCCGTCCTCGGACTCGATCTCGAACTCGCGCGGGGCCCAGCCGCTGGCCACCTTGGCGAGGGCCTCGTCCACCGGCCCGTGCGTCGGGGCGAGTTCGGCGGTGGTCTTGCCCAGGTGGTGGCCGACCAGGTCGGCGGCGAGGCCGAGACGGTGGTAGGCGGACAGGGCGTTCGGGGAGGCGTACTGGACGACGCCGTCCGCGTCCAGCCGGATCAGGCCGTCGCCGACCCGGGGCGAGGCGTCCATGTCGACCTGCTGGTTCGCGAACGGGAAGGACCCGGCCGCGATCATCTGGGCGAGGTCCGAGGCGCTCTGGAGGTAGGTCAGTTCGAGGCGGCTCGGGGTGCGCACGGTGAGCAGATTGGTGTTGCGCGCGATGACGCCGAGGACGCGTCCGTCGCGGCGGACCGGGATCGACTCGACCCGGACCGGGACCTCCTCGCGCCACTCGGGGTCGCCCTCGCGCACGATCCGGCCCTCGTCCAGGGCGGCGTCCAGCATGGGGCGGCGGCCTCGCGGAACGAGGTGGCCGACCATGTCGTCCTGGTAGGAGGTGGGGCCGGTGTTGGGCCGCATCTGGGCCACCGACACGTACCGGGTGCCGTCGCTGGTGGGGACCCACAGGACGAGGTCGGCGAAGGAGAGGTCGGAGAGCAGCTGCCACTCCGAGACCAGCAGATGGAGCCACTCGAGGTCGGACTCGTCGAGGGCGGTGTGCTGGTGGACCAGTTCGTTCATGGAGGGCACGGGTGCGAGCGTACCTGGCGGTTTGTACGGGTCCGAAACGGCGCCGGAAACACCCGCGGGCCGCGGCGCCTGGGAGGGACCCTCAACCCTCCCGGCACCGCAGCCCGGAGCAACAACGGCCGTGGGGTGTGCGGTCCCGGTCGGCCGAAGGATGAGGATCCGGAGCAGTCAGGGCAGAGAGCACCGGTTCCTCGGTCCGCCTTCCTGTGCGGGGAAGACGGAAGTCCGCGTCCTCGTATCACATGGACTCTTCTTGACCATTGTGGACTAGACCACTCGGCGTGTCCATGTGTCGGAGGATGTTCGTCGTGGTGACGGATCAGTCGGGACGTCAGCTACTCGGACGTCCCAGCATTCATCACGCAGCCTAACCCGCGCGGGTTAGGCGCGGGGCCAGATGGACAGGGCAATTTCCGCGAGCGCCTCCAGTTCCGCTCGACTCGCGCCGTCGCGCGCCTGTTGGGACATGCCCTGGAGGATCGCGCCGGCGCACCGGGCGAGCGCCCTGGCGTCGGTGCCCGCGGGGAGTTCGCCCGCGGCGACGCCCGCCCTGATCCGGCCCTCGACGGCGGCGATGGCGGCGTTGCGCCGCACCCGCAGGGACTCCCCCACCTCGGGGCTGGTGCAGTTGGTGGCCGCGTGGACGAAAAGACAGCCGTGCGGGCGGTCGGCGGAGGTGTACCGGACGGCCGCCTCGCGCAGGATGCGGCCGACGGCGGCGCGGGCGGTGGGCTCCTCGGCCAGGGCGCGCTCGCTGAAGGCCGCGTACCGGCGGGCGTACTCGGCCACGGCCTCCTCGAACAGGGCCCGCTTGTCACCGAAGGCCGCGTAGAGGCTGGGGGCGCCGATGCCCATGATCCGGGTGAGGTCGGAGACGGAGGTCGCCTCGTAGCCGTTCTCCCAGAAGGCCAGGACCGCCTTCTCCAGGGCGGTGGCACGGTCGAAGGAGCGGGGGCGGCCGCGGCGGCCGGCGGTGGGCTGCACGCCCTCGGTGCTCACCATGGAGCTGATTTTATAGCGAACGCTAGAAAATCATCCACCCCGCCCGCGTCCTCCTGGGAGGGAGGGCCCTCCTCTGTTAGATTGGTCTAAACCACATAGCCCTCTCGGGTACCGGTTGAGTCCCCTCTCCAGAACGGCAGGCCCAGCGTGGAAGTTGTCATCGTTCCGGACGCCAAGGCGGGTGGCGAGCTGATCGCCGAGGCCATGGCGCAGCTCCTGGCGCGCAAGCCCGACGCCCTGCTCGGCGTTGCCACCGGCTCGACGCCGCTGCCCGTCTACGAGGCGCTGGCGGCGAAGGTGCGCTCCGGTGCCGTGGACGCCTCGCGGGCGCGGATCGCGCAGCTCGACGAATACGTGGGCCTGCCCGCCGAGCACCCGGAGTCCTACCGCTCGGTGCTGCGGCGCGAGGTGCTGGAGCCGCTCGGGATCGGGATGTCCGCCTTCACGGGCCCGGACGGGACCGCCGAGGACGTCCGGGCGGCCTGTGCGGCGTACGACGCGGCGCTGGCCGGCGCCGGGGGCGTGGACCTCCAGCTGCTCGGCATCGGGACCGACGGGCACATCGGGTTCAACGAGCCGTGTTCCTCGCTGGCCTCCCGGACCCGGATCAAGACCCTGACCGAGCAGACGCGGGTGGACAACGCGCGCTTCTTCGACGGGGACATCGCCCAGGTGCCGCACCACGTGATCACGCAGGGCATCGGGACGATCCTCGAAGCGCGCCATCTCGTGCTGCTGGCGACCGGCGAGGGCAAGGCCGACGCCGTCGCGGCGACGGTGGAGGGCCCGGTCGCCGCGGTGTGCCCGGCCTCGGCGTTGCAGCTGCACCCGCACGCCACGGTCGTCGTGGACGAGGCGGCCGCCGCCAAGCTCAAGCTCGCGGACTACTTCCGCCACACCTTCGCCAACAAGCCCGCCTGGCAGGGCATCTGAGCCGGACGCACGAAGGCGCCGGTCCCGCACCCCGAGGGGTGCGGGACCGGCGCCTTCGTCGTCGTCAGCCCTGCCGGCCGGCGATGATCTCCGCCGCCGCCCGGCCGCACACACGGGCCGCGCCGTGCGTCGCCAGGTGCAGCGCGCCCCTGGGCTCGGACTGGGGTACGCCCATCTCGACCACGATCGTGTCCGGGCGCTTGTCCAGCAGGGTGTCCAGGGTGCCGGCCATCCAGGCGTGGCGGTGCTCGTCACGGACCACCGCGACGATCCGCCGGTCGCCGGCCGCCTCCAGGGCGACCCGGGCGGCGGAGTCGTCCGTGAAGGCCGCCGTCTCGGTGCCGGGCAGCAGCTCGGCCAGTTCGCCGCCCACGCCCCACGGAGTCTCGTCGCCCACCGCGATGTTGGCCACGGGGCTGAGCGCGAGCACGTAGGGCGGCTCGGTCAGCGGGGTGTGCGCCTCGGTCGCGGTCACCCGTACCGCCCGGCGGGCCGCCACCAGACCGATGTCGGACCGGGCCGTGTCCGCCGCCGGGGCCGCCTCGGCCGTCCAGCGGGCCAGCGCGCGGACCCGCTCGGCGGCCTCCGCCAGGCGTTCCTCGGCGAGTTCACCGGCGCGGACCGCGGAGACCAGGGCGTCGCACAGGCGGCGTACCGTCTGTTCGTCGTTGAGTCCCCCGCCCACGCAGATCGCGTCGGCGCCGGCCACCAGGGCGAGGACGCTGCCGCGTTCGATGCCGTAGGTGGCGGCGATGGCCTGCATCTCCATGCCGTCGGTGACGATCAGGCCGTCGTAGCCGAGTTCGCCGCGCAGCAGGTCGCTGAGGATGGGGCGGGAGAGCGTGGCCGGGAGGCCCGCGTCCAGGGCCGGGACCAGGATGTGGGCCGTCATGACGGCGCGCGAGCCGGCGGCCATGGCGGCGCGGAACGGGACCAGTTCGCGCTCGGTGAGCACGTCGAGGCCCACGTCGATCCGGGGCATCGCCTCGTGGGAGTCGATCGCGGTGTCGCCGTGGCCGGGGAAGTGCTTGGTGCAGGCGGCCACGCCCGCGGCCTGGAGGCCGGTGACGTAGGCGGCGGTGTGCCGGGCCGCCAGCTCGGTGTCGGCGCCGAAGGAGCGGACCCCGATGACCGGGTTGTCGGGGTTGGAGTTGACGTCCGCGGACGGCGCCCAGTTGAAGTTGACCCCGCAGGCGGCGAGGCGGCGGCCGAGTTCGTGCGCGACCTCGCGGGTGAGGTCGACGTCGTCCACGGCGCCGAGGGCGTGATTGCCGGGGAAGGAGGAGCCGGTACGCACCTCCAGCCGGGTGACGTCGCCGCCCTCCTCGTCGATGGCGACGAGGACGTCCTCGCGTTCGGCGCGCAACTGTGCGGTGAGCGCGGCCAGTTGCTCGGGGGTGGCGATGTTCCGTCCGAACAGTCCGACGGAGGCCAGGCCCTCACCGATGCGGCGCAGCAGCCAGTCGGGGGCGGTCGTGCCCGGGAAGCCGGGCTGGAGGACGGTGAGGGCGTCCCGCGTCAGGGTGTCGCTGGCGAAAGTCGTCATCGGGTGGCGTTATCCCTTCACGGCGCCGTCGGTCAGTCCGCTGACCGCGCGGCGCTGGAGGAAGACGAAGAGGATGAGGATCGGGACGGCGAAGAGGGAGGAGGCCGCCATGGTCGCGCCCCAGTCGTCACCGAAGACGGTGCGGAAGCTGGTCAGCCAGAGCGGCAGGGTCTGCGCCTCGGCGTCCTTGTTGAGGACCAGGACCAGGGCGAACTCGTTCCAGGCGGTGATGAAGCCGAAGAGCGAGGTGGCCATCAGACCGGGGGCGAGCAGCGGCAGGATGACCCGGCGGAAGGCCTGCGCGCGGGTGCAGCCGTCGACCATCGCCGCCTCCTCCAGCTCGGCCGGTACGGCGGCCACGAAGCCGCGCAGGGTGAGGATGGTGAAGGGGAGGATCATCATCGTGTAGAAGGCCGTCAGCGGGACGAGGCTGTTGAGCATCTCGGCGTCCCGGACGATCATGTACATCGCGATGATCATGACTTCCCAGGGCGCCATCTGGGCCAGCATGAAGCCGATGATGAAGCCGCGCCGCCCCTTGAACTTCATGCGCGCCAGGGCGAAGGAGCCGGCGAGCGCGATGGCCAGGGAGAAGACGACCGCGCAGACCGTCACGGTCAGGGAGTTGGTGACCAGGGTCCAGAAGTTGTCGACGCCGATCGCCGTGCGGAAGTGCTCCAGGGTGACGTCGGTCGGGAACCAGACCGGGTCCTCGGAGATGATGTCGCCGGTCGGCTTGAAGGCCGTGGCGAACATCCAGTACACGGGGAAGACGAAGCCGATGAACAGGACGACGGCCGTGGCGTTGGGCCAGATACGGCCGAAGAGCGAGCGCTTCACAGCCCGGCCTCCTCTTCCTTCTCTTGCTTGAGCACGATCCGCAGGTAGTAGGCGGTGAGGCCGAGCAGGATCAGGATGGTCAGCAGGGCGATGGCCGCGCCCATGCCGTAGTGCTGGTTGCCGACGCCCTCGATGTAGGCGTAGACCGGCAGGATCTCGGTGAGGCGGTCGGGGCCGCCCTGGTTGAACGTGTAGACCTGCACGAACGCCTTGAAGATCCAGATGACTTCGAGGAACGTCGTCGCGTAGAGGAAGGGCCGCAGGAACGGGAAGGTGACCGTGGCGAAGCTCTTCCAGGCGCCGGCGCCGTCCAGGGAGGCGGCCTCGTAGAGCTCGGCGGGGATGGTGGTGGTGGCCGCGTAGAGGTTGATCGCCACGAAGGGGATCGACATCCACACGATCAGCATCGTGACCACGAAGAACGTGGACATCTGGCCGCTGGTCCAGCTGTAGTCGGCCATGGAGTGCCAGCCGAGCTTGTCCAGCACCCAGTTGACGACGCCGAAGCGCTGGGCGAAGAGCCACTGGTAGACGGTGGTGGCGGCGACCACGGGCATGGCCCAGGCCAGCACCAGGCCGATCATCAGGGTGAACCGCATGCGCTTGCCGAGCCGTGCGAGCAGCAGGCCGACCAGGGCTCCGAGGACCATGGTCAGGGCGACGTTGACCGCCGTGAACAGGATCGAGCGCAGGGTGACGCGCCAGAAGTCCTCGCTGCCGAGGACCTCGGTGTAGTTGTCGACGCCGTTCCACTCGGTGACGTGCTGGATCAGCTGCGCCATGTTGAGGTTCTGGAAGGACAGCAGGGCGTCCTTCAGCAGCGGCCAGCCGAGCAGCAGCACGGAGGCCGCGCAGGCCGGCAGCAGCAAGAGGTACGGGGCGAGCGCGCCGATGCGGGAGGCGGCTCTGGGGGTGGGCCCGCCGGATCCCGAGGGGTCCTTGCGGACGTCCGCCGGGCCTGAGGGCGGCCGTTCGGTCTGCACGGTCATGCTCGCGTTCTCTTCCTCCTCGACCTACCTGAACGCGGGGTGGGGGCCGCCTGAGCGGCCCCCACCCGGGTGCGTCTACTGCTGCTGCGACAGACGCTTGTTGAACTCCTCCTCGACCTGGGCGGCTGCCTCGGCCGGGGACTTGCCGTTCAGCACGGCGGTCATGTAGGTCTTGATCGGGTTGGGCGCGTTCTCCACCGCGGCCCACTCCGCGATCAGCGGCGTGGTGCCACCGCCCGCTGCGGCCGGAGCGGCGGCCTCGGCGACGACGTTGCCCGCGAGGTTGCTCTGCAGCGACTCCTTGTTGGGGATGACGCCGTTGAGCTTGGCCAGCTGGCCCTCGTGCTCGTCGGAGAGGGCGATCCGCAGGAACTCCTTGGCCAGCTCCTGCTTCTTGCTGCCCGCGGCGACGGCGAGGTTGGAGCCGCCGAGGAAGACACCCTCGGGCTTGTCGGCCGTGGCACCGGGGATGGTGAAGTAGCCGATCTCCTTCTCGATCTTCTTGTTGGCCTCGATGGCGATGCCGGCTTCCCAGCCCATGCCGATGAAGGCGCCGACCTTGCCCTTGCCGAAGACCTCACCCTGCTGCGGGGTGGCCTCGTCCTTGTCCTTGGGGGCCTCGGACAGGGCCTGGAACTTCTTGTACGTCTCCATGGCGGCGGCGACCTTGGGGTCGTCCAGGTTGGAGACGTACTTGTCGCCCTCCTTCTTCACCAGCTCGGCGCCCTCACCGATGGTGAGGCCGACGAAGTGGTACCAGTTCTGGCCGGGGAGGTAGATCGGCTCGGCGTCGGTCTTCTCGCCGATCGTCTTCAGGTCCTCGTAGAACTCGTCGCGGGTCTTGGGGGTGTCCTTGATGCCCGCCTCGGCCCAGATGCTCTTGTTGTAGAGGACGACACGGTTGGCGAAGTACCACGGCGCCGCGTACTGCTTGCCCTCGAAGACCGAGGAGTTGTTCAGGGACTCGGTCCAGTCCGCGCCGATCTCGGTCTTGAGGTCGGCCAGGTCGGCGAGGCCGCCGGTCTTGGCGTAGGCCGGGGTCTGGGTGTTGCCGATCTCGAAGACGTCCGGCGGGTTCTCCTCCGACAGGGCGGTGGTCAGCTTCTGCTGGATGCCGTTCCACTGCTGGACCTCGAACTTGACCTTCGCCTTGGTCTTCTTCTCGAAGGCGGCGGCGACGTCCTTCTGCCACTGGTCGGGGGAGGATCCGTCCATCACCCAGACGGTGAGGGTCTGGCCCGCGTACCCGTCCGCGCCGGCCTTGCCGCCCTCGTCGCTGCCGTCGTCGCTCCCGCACGCCGCGATGGAGACCATCATTGCCGCGACACCGATCGCGGATATGAGCTTGCGCTTCACGCCACCCTCCTCAGGGATGCCCACGAAACCCCCCTGGCTCCCCCGCGTCACGTGGGGCCGGGACCTGGACCAATGGTGTAGACCAGTACCCGGAGCTTGGCCCAGACCAACAGGCCTGTCAAGGGTGCTCGAATCGCCTCTGACCAGCCGTTATGGGACCTACATATGCAGGAACCTTTAAGTAAGAAGGCAGCGAAAACACCGACCGAGGAGCGCATGCTTCCGGTAGACCACTTGAACTGATGGACTAGACCAAAAGTGACGGCGGCGGTATACAGAGGGGATCACGGAGCGTACGGGGCCATCCCGGTGCGCTGCCGTGCCACGATGTGAGCCGCATCCGGAGCCGGGAAGGCAGAGCATGAGCACCGACGTCAGCAGTGCGGAGCACGAGGGTGGGGCCACCGTCCGTACCGCGCGCGTGCCGAAGTACTACCGCTTGAAGAAGCACCTGCTCGACATGACGGAGACCCAGGCGCCGGGCACCCCGGTCCCGCCCGAGCGGACGCTGGCGGCGGAGTTCGACACCTCCCGCACGACGGTGCGCCAGGCCCTCCAGGAACTCGTCGTCGAGGGCCGGCTGGAGCGGATCCAGGGCAAGGGCACCTTCGTCGCCAAGCCGAAGGTCTCCCAGGCCCTGCAACTCACCTCGTACACCGAGGACATGCGCGCCCAGGGCCTCGAACCGACCTCGCAGCTGCTGGACATCGGGTACATCACGGCCGACGACCGCCTCGCCGAGCTGCTCGACATCACGGCCGGCGGCCGGGTGCTGCGCATCGAGCGGCTGCGCATGGCCAACGGTGAGCCGATGGCCATCGAGACCACCCACCTGAGCGCCAAGCGCTTCCCGGCGCTGCGCCGCTCGCTGGTCAAGTACACCTCCCTCTACACGGCGCTGGCCGAGGTCTACGACGTACAGCCCGCCGAGGCCGAGGAGACCATCGAGACCTCGCTGGCCACTCCGCGCGAGGCCGGACTGCTCGGCACGGACGTGGGTCTGCCGATGCTGATGCTCTCCCGCCACTCGCTGGACCGGGACGGACAGCCGGTGGAGTGGGTGCGCTCGGTGTACCGGGGCGACCGGTACAAGTTCGTCGCACGCCTGAAGCGCCCTCAGGAGTAGTCCTTTCGGGCCGAGTACCAGGCTTTTGTTCCCTTCGAGTCCGATCCGTTATGCGGACGAGGGGTTCCGTTTGCCTCGCGGCGTGACCTAGATTGCCTGCGCGTTACACAGGTGGTCTGCGAGGGGACGGAGCCGTCAGATGTCAGATGCCCCAGAGGTGAGCGGAGAGCCGGTGGTGACGCCTGTGCGCGTCGTCATCGGCCTCTGCCTTTTCGCGCCCTTCGTGGCGATGTTGTGGGTCGGCTCGTACGCGAAGGCCGACCCGGAGTTCATCGGCATCCCGTTCTTCTACTGGTACCAGATGGCCTGGGTGCTGCTGTCGACCGCGCTGACGATGACCGCGTACCAGCTGTGGCAGCGTGACCAGCGGGCCCGCGCCCGTGCCCGCGCCGCCGCGAAGGGCGGTGCGGCCGGATGAACGACGGCGTGAACGGCGTCGCGCTCGCCGTCTTCATCTTCTTCTTCCTGGCCGTGACGGTGATGGGCTTCCTCGCCGCGCGCTGGCGCAAGGCCGAGAACGAGCACAGCCTCGACGAATGGGGCCTGGGCGGACGGTCGTTCGGCACCTGGGTCACCTGGTTCCTGCTCGGCGGCGACCTGTACACGGCCTACACCTTCGTGGCCGTCCCGGCGGCGATCTACGCGGCGGGCGCGGCGGGCTTCTTCGCCGTGCCGTACACGATCCTCGTCTATCCGCTGATCTTCACCTTCCTGCCCCGGCTGTGGTCGGTGTCCCACAAGCACGGCTATGTGACGACCTCGGACTTCGTGCGCGGACGCTTCGGCTCCAAGGGCCTGTCGCTGGCCGTCGCGCTGACCGGCATCCTCGCCACCATGCCGTACATCGCCCTTCAGCTCGTCGGCATCCAGGCGGTGCTGGACGTGATGGGCGTCGGCGGCGGGGAGAACACCAACTGGTTCATCAAGGACCTGCCCCTGCTGATCGCCTTCGGCGTGCTGGCGGCGTACACCTACTCCTCCGGACTGCGCGCCCCCGCGCTGATCGCCTTCGTCAAGGACACCCTGATCTACCTGGTCATCGCGGTGGCGATCATCTACATCCCGATCAAGCTGGGCGGGTTCGACGAGATCTTCGCCGCCGCGGACGAGAAGTTCACCAGCACCGGCAGCGGCGGACTGGTCCCGCCGGAGGCGGGCCAGTGGACCTACGCCACCCTGGCGCTCGGCTCGGCGCTGGCGCTGTTCATGTACCCGCACTCGATCACGGCGACCCTGTCGTCCAGGAGCCGGGACGTGATCCGCCGCAACACCACCATCCTGCCGCTCTACTCCCTGATGCTGGGCCTGCTGGCGCTGCTGGGCTTCATGGCGATCGCGGCCGGGGTGAAGGTGGAGAACGGCCAGCTGGCCATTCCGCAGCTGTTCGAGAACATGTTCCCGGACTGGTTCGCGGGCGTGGCCTTCGCGGCGATCGGCATCGGCGCCCTGGTGCCGGCGGCGATCATGTCGATCGCGGCGGCCAACCTCTTCACCCGCAACATCTACAAGGACTTCCTCAAGCCGGACGCCACACCGGCGCAGGAGACCAAGGTCTCCAAGATCGTGTCCCTGCTGGTGAAGGTGGGCGCCCTGGCCTTCGTGCTGACCATGGACAAGACGGTCGCCATCAACTTCCAGCTGCTGGGCGGCATCTGGATCCTCCAGACCTTCCCGGCCCTGGTGGGCGGTCTGTTCACCCGCTGGTTCCACCGCTGGGCGCTGCTGGGCGGCTGGGCGGTCGGCATGGTCTACGGCACGGTGGCGGCCTACGGGGTGGCCTCGCCGACGCAGAAGCACTTCGGCGGCTCCTCCAAGGAGATCCCCGGCATCGGTGAGATCGGCTACATCGGTCTGACGGCGTTCGTGCTGAACCTGCTCGTCACGGTGGTGCTGACCTTCGCGCTGAGGGCGGCCAAGGCCCCGGAGGGCGTCGACGAGACGCGCCCCGAGGACTACACCGCGGACGCGGGCGACCCGGGCGTGCAGAAGGACCTGGCGCCGCTGCACTGAGACTCCCCCAGGACGGGCCGCCGGACAGCAGGTGTTCCGGCGGCCCGTCGTCGTACAGACTCGACCCCATGGACTTCCTGATCCGTGAGGCGCGCGCCGCCGAGTACGAGGAACTGGGCGGGATCACGGCCCGCGCCTATCTCCGGGACGGGCTGCTGGCCTTCGGGGAGAGCGACTGGTACCTCGGGGAGCTGCGGGACGTGGCCAAGCGGGCGGCCGCGGCGCTGGTGCTGGCGGCCGTGGAGCAGGACCGGCCGCTCGGGGGCGTCACCTTCGTCCGCGCCGGCGGACCGATGGCCGATCTGGCCGGCCCCGGCGAGGCGGAGATCCGCATGCTCGCCGTGGACCACGGCGCCCGGGGCCGGGGCGTCGGCGAGGCCCTGGTGCGGGCCTGCGTCGACCACGCCCGCGCCACGCCCGGCTGCACCGGCCTGGTGCTCTCCACCCAGCCCCTGATGCGGACCGCCCACCGCATCTACGGACGGCTCGGTTTCACCCGCGCCCCGGACCGCGACTGGAACCCCGTGCCGGAGCACCCCGAGTTCACTCTGCTCACCTATCAGTTGACGCTCTGAAGCCGACGCGACACAACATCTGGGGGTGCCACCGCGCCCCGGCACTAGATGTATGCTCATGCTCGCTGCCGCCGCAGGGGAATCCGGTGCGAATCCGGAACTGTCCCGCAACGGTGTACTTGTGCATGTCTGTTCCCCGAACCGGCCTGCGCAGGAGTCAGTCCGAGGACCTGCCGACAGCGCGCCCGGCCACCCGGCCGGTGCGCTTTCGACGTCCGGGCCTCGTGGAATGGGCCGGTGGGCGCGACGCCCCGTGCGCTCGTGAGCTGCCGCCTGTCCTCCGCAAGGCCCCGTGCCGAGCGAGGGAGAGCCCCACGTGACCATCGCGCCAGCCGACCCGGCTTCAGCCGACCTGGTTCAGACCGACGGTCCCGGTACCGCGTTGCTGCGGACCCTGACCGAGCTGACCGCCGACCTCCCCGACGCCGACCCCGGCCGGGTCGCCGCCGCGGCGCTGCGCGGCCGGTCCGCTCGGGCCGACGAGGCGGAGCTGCGCGAGCTCGCCACGGAGGCCGCGGCCGGCCTCATCTCCGAGGACCCCGCCTACAGCAGGCTGGCCGCCCGGCTGCTGACCCTCTCCATCGCCGCCGAGGCCGCCTCGCAGGGCGTCACCTCCTTCACCGAGTCCGTCGCGGTCGGGCACCGCGAGGGGCTGGTCGCCGACCGGACCGCCGCGTTCGTGCGGACCCACGCGGCCCGGCTGAACGCGCTGATCGACACCGGCGCCGACGACCGCTTCGGCTACTTCGGCCTGCGCACGCTGCACAGCCGGTACCTGCTGCGGCACCCGATCACCCGCCGGGTCGTCGAGACGCCCCAGCACTTCATGCTCCGGGTCGCCGCCGGCCTCGCCGAGGACGACTCGGCGCGTTCCGTGGACGAGGTCTCCGCGCTCTACGGCCTGATGAGCCGCCTGGACTACCTGCCGTCCTCCCCCACCCTCTTCAACTCCGGTACCCGGCACCCCCAGATGTCGTCCTGCTACCTGCTGGACTCGCCGCTGGACGAGCTGGACTCCATCTACGATCGCTACCACCAGGTCGCCCGCCTCTCCAAGCACGCCGGCGGCATCGGTCTGTCGTACTCCCGCATCCGTTCGCGCGGTTCGCTGATCCGCGGCACCAACGGGCACTCCAACGGCATCGTGCCGTTCCTGAAGACGCTGGACGCCTCCGTGGCCGCCGTGAACCAGGGCGGCCGGCGCAAGGGAGCGGCCGCGGTGTACCTGGAGACCTGGCACTCCGACATCGAGGAGTTCCTGGAGCTGCGGGACAACACCGGTGAGGACGCCCGCCGTACGCACAACCTGAACCTCGCGCACTGGATCCCGGACGAGTTCATGCGCCGGGTCAACGCCGACCAGGACTGGTCGCTGTTCTCCCCCGCGGACGTGCCCGAGCTGGTCGACCTGTGGGGCGAGGAGTTCGACGCCGCGTACCGCGAGGCGGAGGCGGCCGGGCTCGCCCGCCGGACCGTCCCGGCCCGTGACCTGTACGGCCGGATGATGCGCACCCTGGCGCAGACCGGCAACGGCTGGATGACCTTCAAGGACGCCGCCAACCGCACCGCGAACCAGACCGCCCTGCCGGGCCACGTGGTGCACTCCTCGAACCTCTGCACGGAGATCCTGGAGGTCACCGACGACGGCGAGACCGCGGTCTGCAACCTGGGGTCGGTCAACCTCGGCGCGTTCGTCGACACGGCCGCCGGCGACCTGGACTGGGAGCGCCTCGACGCCACCGTCCGTACCGCCGTGACCTTCCTGGACCGGGTCGTCGACATCAACTTCTACCCGACCGAGCAGGCGGGCCGCTCCAACGCCAAGTGGCGTCCGGTCGGACTCGGCGCGATGGGCCTGCAGGACGTCTTCTTCAAGCTGCGGCTGCCGTTCGACTCCCCCGAGGCCAAGGCGCTGTCCACCCGGATCGCCGAGCGCGTGATGCTGGCCGCCTACGAGGCGTCCACCGACCTCGCCGAGCGCAACGGCCCGCTCCCGGCGTGGGAGAAGACCCGCACCGCCCAGGGCGTACTGCACCCCGACCACTACGACACCGACCTCAACTGGCCGGAGCGCTGGGCGGCCCTGCGCGCCCGGATCGCCTCGGTCGGCCTGCGCAACTCGCTGCTGCTGGCCATCGCGCCCACCGCCACCATCGCCTCGATCGCCGGCGTCTACGAGTGCATCGAGCCGCAGGTGTCCAACCTGTTCAAGCGCGAGACGCTGTCCGGGGAGTTCCTCCAGGTCAACTCCTACCTGGTGCAGGACCTGAAGGACCTCGGCGTGTGGGACGCGCGGACCCGGGAGGCGCTGCGCGAGGCCAGCGGCTCGGTGCAGGACTTCGCCTGGATCCCCGAGGACGTACGGAACCTGTACCGCACGGCGTGGGAGATCCCGCAGCGCGGACTGATCGACATGGCCGCCGCCCGGACCCCGTTCCTGGACCAGGCCCAGTCCCTGAACCTGTTCCTGGAGACGCCGACCATCGGCAAGCTCTCCTCGATGTACGCGTACGCCTGGAAGTCCGGGCTGAAGACGACGTACTACCTGCGCTCGCGCCCGGCGACCCGGATCGCCCGCGCCGCGCAGGCCACCCTCCCCGTGCAGCAGGCCGCCGATCCCGAGGCGGTCGCCTGCTCCCTTGAGAACCCCGAGTCCTGCGAGGCCTGCCAGTAATGTCCAACGAGACCAAGAACCTGCTCGACCCCGGCTTCGAGCTGACTCTGCGCCCCATGCGCTACCCGGACTTCTACGAGCGCTACCGGGACGCGATCAAGAACACCTGGACCGTCGAGGAGGTCGACCTCCACTCGGACGTCGCCGACCTCGCGAAGCTGTCCCCGATGGAGCAGCACCTGATCGGCCGGCTGGTGGCGTTCTTCGCCACGGGTGACTCGATCGTCGCCAACAACCTGGTGCTGACGCTGTACAAGCACATCAACTCCCCCGAGGCGCGGCTGTACCTGAGCCGGCAGCTGTTCGAGGAGGCCGTGCACGTCCAGTTCTATCTGACGCTGCTGGACACCTACCTCCCCGATCCGGAGGACCGGGCGGCCGCCTTCGACGCGGTGGAGAACATCCCCTCCATCCGCGAGAAGGCCGGGTTCTGCTTCAAGTGGATCAACGAGGTCGAGAAGCTGGACCGGCTGGAGTCCCAGGCCGACCGCCGCCGCTTCCTGCTCAACCTGATCTGCTTCGCGGCGTGCATCGAGGGCCTGTTCTTCTACGGCGCCTTCGCCTACGTCTACTGGTTCCGCAGCCGGGGCCTGCTGCACGGCCTGGCCACCGGCACCAACTGGGTGTTCCGCGACGAGACGATGCACATGAGCTTCGCCTTCGACGTCGTGGACACGGTCCGCAAGGAGGAGCCGGAACTCTTCGACGACCAGCTCCAGGAGCAGGTCACCGACATGCTGCGGGAGGCCGTCGAGGCCGAGCTGCAGTTCGCGCGCGACCTGTGCGGCGACGGCCTCCCGGGCATGAACACCGAGTCCATGCGGCAGTACCTGGAGTGCGTCGCCGACCAGCGTCTGACGCGGCTCGGCTTCGCCCCGGTCTACGGATCGGAGAACCCCTTCTCCTTCATGGAGCTCCAGGGCGTTCAGGAGCTGACCAACTTCTTCGAGCGGCGTCCTTCGGCGTACCAGGTCGCGGTCGAGGGGACCGTCGACCTGGACGAGGACTTCTGAGCGGGGCGGTCCGCCCGTAGCTGGCGGTCGATCCGGCGTTCGTGGCGCAGGCCCACGAGCGCCGGGGCGGCCAGCAGGGCGAAGAGAACGACCGCGGCGGTGAATCCGATGATTGCGTCCATGCGGTAATCGTCGTACGCGGCGGACACTCCTGACAGTGGCAGTACTGCCGCACACCATCGAATTACTGCCAGCCGCGTGGCACACTGGCGGCATGCTGAAGAACGTGGCCGCCGTCCTGCTCGACGGTGTGCACCCCTTCGAACTCGGCGTCGTCTGCGAGGTCTTCGGACTCGACCGCGGCGACCAGGGGCTCCCGGTGTACGACTTCGCGGTCGTCTCCGCGGAGGGCCCCGCCCTGAGCACCCATGTCGCCGGCTTCACGGTCTCCACCCCGCACGGCCTGGAGCGGCTGGACGAGGCCGACCTGATCGCCGTGCCGGCCGGCAGCGACTACATCGGCCGGGAGTACCCGCCCGCGCTCCTCGACGCCCTGGTGCGGGCCGTCGACCGCGGGGCGCGGGTGCTCAGCGTCTGCTCCGGCGTGTTCGTGCTCGGCGCGGCCGGGCTGCTGGACGGCCGCCGCTGCGCGGCGCACTGGCGCCAGGCGGACGAACTCGCCCGGCGCTTCCCCCGCGCGGTCGTCGAGCCCGACGTGCTGTACGTCGACGCGGACCCGGTGATCACCTCGGCCGGCACGGCCGCCGGCATCGACGCCTGTCTGCACCTCGTGCGCAAGGAGGAGGGCGTGGAGGTGGCCAACGCCATCGCCCGGCGGATGGTCGTACCGCCGCACCGGGAAGGCGGCCAGGCGCAGTACGTGGACCGGCCGTTGCCCCGTTCCCGGTGCGACACCGTCGGCTCCGTCCTGACCTGGATGGAACGGCATCTCGACGAGGAGGTCACCGTCGAGCAGCTCGCCGAGCGCGCCCACATGTCACCGCGCACCTTCGCCCGCCGCTTCCAGCAGGAGACCGGAACCACTCCCTACCGCTGGATCCTGCGCCAACGCGTGGTGCTGGCCCAGCAGTTGCTGGAGACGACGGACGAGACGGTGGACGCGGTCGCGGGCCGCACCGGGTTCGGCACCGCGGCCGCGCTGCGCCATCAGTTCCTGCGTGCGCTGGGCACCACCCCGCACGCCTACCGGCGCACGTTCCGGGGCCCCGAGGCGGCCTGAGCCGTCACCGGGGCACCGGCCTGAGCCTCAGGTCGTTCGGCCGGAGCGTGATGCCGACCCGGGGCGCGCCGTCGGAGCCCGGCATCTCCTCGAAGCGGTACTCCGACGCCAGCGCCGCCGTGATCAGCGTCAGTTGCGCCATGGAGAAGTGGTCGCTCGGGCACTTCCGGTTGCCGACACTGAAGGGTGTCATGGCGTATTTCGGCACATCCTTCGCACGGTCCGGAAGCCAGCGGTCGGGGTCGAACCGCAGATGATCCGCGTACGACTTCGGATCCCGCTGGATCGCGTACGGGCTGTACACGATGTCCGCGCCCGCCGGAATGCGATACCCGCCCAACTCCGTGTCGACCAGAGCCCGGCGCGTCAATATCCAGACGGCCGGAAGCAAACGCATGGCCTCGATGACGACATTGTTCGTGTGCCGCAGCTTACGGACGTCCTCGAATGCGACAGGCCGTCCGCCGGTGACGGATTCGACCTCCGCCGCCACCCGGTCGGCGTGCTCGGGGTGTTCCGCGAGCACTTGGAGCAACGTCATGATCGTGGACGCCACGGTTTCGCTTCCCGGGGTGAGTATCGCGACCACCTGATCGTGGATCTCCTGTTCCCCGATGGGCTCACCATTGTCGTCGGTCGCCTCCAGCAATGCCGTCAGCAAATCGTCCGGCTTTTGACCAGATGCCCGTCGCTCCGCGACGATCTCGTCAACCACCAGATGCAAATCGGCCAGTGCCCGGTTGAATTTGAGGTTGGGCGGAAGCGGCAGCCGGTAGAGCGGTCCGGCGGGAATCACCATGCGCCGGTACATACCGCGGAACACCGTCGCGAGCGCGACACACAGCCGCTCGGCGCGCTCGTCCATGTAGTCACCGCGCAGCAGACAGCGCGCGGCGATCCGGACGGCCACCCGGAACGACTCGGAGGTGCAGTCGACGGTCTCGCCGCCCTGCCAGCGCGCGGTGAGCGCGTGCGCCTCCTCCTCCATGATCGGCCCGTACCCGGGGATGGCGTCGAGCCGGAAGGCCGGCTGGATGGTGCGCCGCTGGCGCCGGTGCACGGGCCCGTTGGCGGTGGCCACGCCCTGCTTGCCGAGGAGCCCTTCGAGGGACTCCCAGAGCGGGCCGCCGATCTTGAAGTCGGTGCTGAGCGCGAGGGCGCCGGCGAGTTCGGGGGTGGTGACCGCGTACAGCGTCTTCGGGCCGAGCCTCAGCCGGACGACGTCACCGTGCTCGCGCAGCCGCGTCATGTAGGCCAGCGGATCCCGCGCCAGTCGCAGGCCGTGCCCGAACAGCGGCACACCTCCACCGGCGAGCGGCGGTTCACGCAACTCGGATTCCGCATATATCTGCGTTTCGGGCTTCACAGACTCGACGGTCATTTCTCACCTGCCGCTTCGTTGTTGACGTACGGGGGCGTGGACCGGTCGTCCCAACTGTCGACCATGTAACGGCCGGACTCGTGGTGGAACCAGTAGACGGTGCTGAACCAGTTCCGCATATTGCGGACGCAGGCCCGTACGGCGGCACTCAGTTCCTTTCCCCGCAGGGTGCCGTCGGCGAGACCGTCGGCGAATCGGAGTGCGGCACGCTCGGCGACCAGGAATTCGGATATGCATTCCTCGACGCGTCGCCTGACTTCCGCCACCGATTCCTCAAGGGTCAGCCCCCGGTGTTTGATGAGGCTGATTCCGAGATTGTGCACCTCGTCGCCCGCTATTTCCTTGGGGAGCGAGCAGAGGTCGTTGTACCAGGCGGCGAATTCCTGGCTCAGCAGTGCCGCCCGCCGGTAAGCCGGGTGTTTCCGCACCGAGTCGGGGAGTTCACACCCGGCGCTCGCCTCCAGCAGGTCCGTCCAGATCCAGTGGGCGAAGGTGAGACGGCGCAGGGCGAGATATTCGTCGACGGTGGGGATGACCCCGTTCGTGCGGTTGTGGAATTCCCGGTCGTACGCCTCGATCACCGTGTGGAAGTGCCGGGCGAAGCGGGCGTTCCAGGTGGCCGGCAGGAACGAGTACAGCCGCGTCACACTGTCGGCGAACGCGGCCACCAGCGGATCCTCGTGGTGCAGATGGTCCTGCGGCGCGTCGAGCGCGCGGTGCAGCCGGAACCTCAGCCGTCGCCAGGCGGCCGGGCGGCGGTGCACGATGTCGCGGTCGTGACGGTCGTCCCAGACGAAGAACCAGGCGCTGTAGTCCGCAATCGCCTGGAGGACGTCGTCCGGCGCGTTCGTGTAGTACCCCGCCATGAGGTCGGTGTAGCAAAGGCCGTCGGCATATTCCTCCACCTTGTCCGCCGGCATGAGCCGTTTTTCCAGCAGCCAGGCGCGGGTCTTCTCCTGGAGCCGGGGCCAATACGGATGGAGTCGCCTGGCAAACGCCGCCTCGATCACCGGGAGTGAGAGCGATGGTGGGACCGCTACCGCCGTCGGCGTCGATGTGGTGCTGTGTGAGAAAGCGTGCACGAACAAACCCCTCTCAGCCGCCAGTCACGCAACGCCCCTCCCGCTGTGCCGGGCGTGCGCCGTTGCGTATCCCCGCACTTCCCATTCAGCACCACAACTGACCGATCTGGGAACTGATTTGCTTCATTCACTACCCCACGATGCCGCGAATCTCCCCTTGTGTGACTGAATATGGATGCGGAGATGCGCACATTGGATCGAACGTGCGACGTACAGACGAACGGCGCCTGTTCAGCGGGGGGTTGCTGAACAGGCGCCGTGCGGCTGGGACTTGTGGGACGTCAGTCGTTCGCGACCACCGGGTAGCGGGGCTCGTTCTCGGCCATCTGCCGCAGCGCGTCCTTGCGCTCCCGCTTGGAGAGCCGGTCGATGTACAGGTAGCCGTACAGGTGATCGGTCTCGTGCTGCAAACACCGGGCGAAGTAGCCGGTGCCGCGCACCTTGACCGGGTTGCCCTGCTCGTCCTGCCCGGTCACCTCGGCGTAGTCGGGCCGGGCCAGCGGCGCGTACGCGGTCGGCACCGACAGGCAGCCCTCGTTGCTGTCGTCCAGGCTGCGCCGATCGGCGGGCAGGTCGACCACCTTGGGGTTGCAGACGACGCCGACATGGCGCACACCCTGGTCGTCCTGGCAGTCGTAGACGAAGACCTTCAGGTCGACGCCGATCTGGTTGGCGGCCAGGCCCACGCCCTCCGCGGTGCGCTGCGAGGCGAACATGTCCGCGACCAGCTTCTCCAGCTCCGGCCCGAACTCGGTGACGTCCTTGCACTCCTTGTGGAGCACCGGGTTCCCGACGACGGTGATGGGCCGCGAGGTACCCCGCTCGCGCCAGGCGTTCTCGCGCTCCTCGGTCTCCTCGGTGTCGACGACGAAGCCCTCGTCGTCCACGGGGAGCACGCCCGTGTGCTGCTGATCGGTGTCCTGCTGCGCCATGCCGACGTATGCCTTCCTGAAAACCTGGGGTTGCTGCTGATACAGAGTACGGTGACGGCAGCGTCAGGGGCGCCGGGAACCGTGCGAACCCACCGCGCCGGGCCCGCGGGTCAGCACACCTCTTCGAGGTCCCGCCAGTCGCGCGAGTCGGGACTGTCGGCGACCCAGCCGTCCAGCAGCCCCCGCACCAGGGAGGCCGGCGCGGCCACCCCGCACTCCCGCTCCGGAACCCACAGCTGCCCGTCCGTCCGATGCCCGAGCGGCCCGGGGTGCCCCGGCTCGCTGTGGTCGTGCGGATCCAGGTGCTCCCCGTCCCCCTCGTCCGAGGGCATCCGGGACTCGGAACAGGTCCGGCACAGCAGCCGCACCGAGGAGGACCAGTCCTCCGCGGCGTACCCGGCGTCCGCGGCGAGCTGCTCCAGCGCGTCCCGGTCGTCCTCGGTCGCCGCCTCCAGCAGCACCACCCAGGTCGGCACCGGAGAGGGCGCCCACAGCTCGATCTCGTCGAAGACGGGGTAGGCGTGCCCGGCCGCGGTGGTCCGCTCGCCGTGCGGCACACCGTCGTGCAGGACGACCTCGCCCCAGCGCCGCCCGGAGGAGGGCAACGGGATCGACAGCACCTCGATCCGCGCGGGGTCCAGCCGCCGCCCCCACACCACCTCGGCCTCCCCCTCCGGGGAGAGCCGGACGGCGGCACTGCCCAGCTCCATGCCCGTGGGCTCACCGGAGTCGGTGGCGCCGCCCGGCACCCGCAGTCCGTAGGCCTGCCAGGCCCGCCGGGCCAGCGGCCAGTCCTGGAGGGCGGTGGCCGCGATGCCGACGTTCCACCAGTCGGGGGCACCGGTCTCCCGGTCGAGCAGCGCCACGGCACGGAGCCCAGCGGCCCGCGCCTGCTCCCAGTCGTGCCGGAACTTGTGCAGCAGGGCGAGGTTGAACCAGGACTCGGAGAGCCAGGGCTCCAGATCGGCCGCGCGGGTGAGCAGTGCGCCCGCGTCCTCGTACCGGCCGTCGCCGATCAGGGTGAACGCGCGATCGGTGGCCTGCCGCCAGGAGGCGGAGGGCCGGTGCCGTCCCTTGCCGAAGATCCTCACGATTCCCGCCTGCCAGTTCCGTGGAGTGGGCCGGCTGTGCCCCCGGACAACCTCTCGGAGACCCTCTCCCTTGGCATCCAACCACGGACCGCTGGAGGGGCGCTCATTACCCATGGGTTACCCCGCCGACCCCAAGGTCAGACAGCGGTCCGAGGGTCACCCGCCACCACCCTGCCCCATGCCTCCCCGGAGCCGGACACCCGGGGGCGCCCCGATTCCGCTCCCGCCGATCCTGAGCACCCGGGCGAGCGCCTCGACGACCTCCGGCGCGTGCTCGCCCGCGGTGGCCAGCCGCAGTTCCTCCAGTGCCATGAGCGGCCCGTCCGCCCCCGCGTCGTACGCCTTCTCCTCGTAGGCGTTGACCGTGCGGACGATGCGCGCGGCCAGCGGCTGCTCCCGGCAGGGGTCGGCCTGTCGCTCGACGACCACGGCAACCGAGGCGTCGACCCCGGTCTGGCGTACGACGGCTCCGCCCAACAGGGCGATCCTGCGCTGTTCGGCGGCGGGCAGGGGCGCGGTGGCGCCGGCCGGGACCGGGTCGACGAGGCTGAGCTGTCCGATGTCGTGCATCAGGGCCGCGTATTCGAGGACGGTGAGTTCGGCGCCCGACAGGCCCAGGTCCCGGCCGACCGCGACGCCGAGCTCGGCGACCCGGCGGGCGTGACCGGCGGGGGTGTACCCGGCGATCTCGGTGGCGCGGGCCAGGGAGGCGATGGTCTGGCGGTAGGTGGCCCGGACGGCGGCGTAGCGGCGGAAGGCGAGCTGGGTGAGCAGGAGCGGGACGCAGAACACGGGCAGGGCCCACAGGCCGACCACGGCCACGGCCAGCGCCATCACCGCTCCGGTCGCGCCGACGGCCGAGCCTATGCCGAGCAGGCCCCGCAGTTCGTCCCGGAGCAGCGGGCCGAAGGGCCAGCCGGTCCGGGAGTGGGCCAGGGCGGCGGCGAGGACCGCGTCGCACAGGGCGGTGAGCGCGAGCAGCGCGATCAGCAGCAGGGCGTAGGCGGCGCCGCTCCACTGTTCGAACAGGCCCCGGTTGTAGAGCGGTTGGAAGCAGACCGCGGCGAATCCGACGGTGAGCAGGCGCCGGGCCAGCTGGTCGGGTTCGGGGCCGCGGCCGCGGGCGATGTGGGGGACGCCGCCGAGGAGGGTGGCGAGGAGCACGACGGTGACGACCTGCGCCACGCCGTGGTGCGTGGGCCGGCCGGCGTCCTCGCCGAGCAGGGCGTACGCCAGGGCTCCGGCGGCCGCGAGCGGGGCCGGTTCACGGACCTCGGGTCCGGTCCACCGGGTGAGCTCCCCGACGATGATCAGCAGCCCGAACGCGAGGGCGACGGGACGTTCCTCCAGACCGTTCCCCAGGGTGGCGAGCAGACAGCCCGCGGCGAGCAGGGCGGCGCAGGTGTGGACGGCGGGGAGGATCCGGGCGGGCCGCGCCGGGCTCATCTCCGGACCTCCGGACGGCCGGTGGCCGGGGCCCCGGGCGCCGGCACGCGCCCCTCGTCCGCGGTGACCTCCGGACACCAGCCGGACCGGCCGATCACCCGGACCAGCGCGGTCACCATCCGCGGGTCGAACTGCGTCCCCGCACACCGCGCCAGCTCCGCGAGCGCGGCGTCGACGGGCCGGGCCCGCCGGTAGGAGCGGGTGGAGGTCATCGCGTCGAAGGCGTCGGCGACGGCGACGACCCGCGCCGGTTCGGGGATCTGCCGGCCGACGAGCCCGTACGGGTATCCGCTGCCGTCCAGCCGCTCGTGGTGGTGGAGGACGGCGGCCCGCGCCTCGCCGAGGAAGGAGATGCCCCGCACCATCTCGTGCCCGTACTCGGGATGGAGTTCGATGACGCGCCGCTCCTCCGGGGTGAGGGGGCCGTCCTTGCGCAGCAGCCGGGTGGGCACCCCGAGTTTCCCGACGTCGTGCAGGATGCCGGCGAACCGCAGCAGCTCCACGCGCTCGGCGTCCATGCCCAGTTCCCGGGCGATCATCATGGAGGCCTGTCCGACGCGCTCACTGTGTCCGCGGGTGTAGCCGTCCTTGATGTCGACGGCCTGCACCAGTGCCCGGATGGTCGCCCGGTGGGCCGCCCGTTCACGGTGGAACTGCGCGAACACCCACCAGGAGACGCCCATCGGCAGCAGCACCAGCAGCGCGGCGACCGGTCCGTAGGGGCTGCGCCAGAGCACGGCCATCATCAGTCCGGCCAGGCCGTGCACGGCGACCGGCGCGAGGGAGCGCAGGAACAGTCCCCGCCAGGCCCGGCGCACCGGCACCCGTTCGGCCAGCGCGAGGATGCCCCCGTCGAGCAGGGTCAGCGCCAGGCAGAAGGCCAGCACCGCGGCCCCGGCGGGGAGCAGGGCGTACGGGAAGTCGGAGGCGACGACCGCGTCCCGGCCGCCGAGCGCCCAGTGCACCCGGGCGGCGGCCCAGACGGCGAGCGCCAGCTGCGCGGCCCGCCAGATCCGCCGGACGGGAGCGCCCCGGGAGAGCAGTGCCCCCGGGATCGCCACCAGGGCGGCGGCGGGCGGGGGCAGCAGGAGGGCGGCGGCGAGCAGCACCGGGTAGAAGGTGCCGGCGAAACGCCGGCGGGCGATCTGCTCGCAGCCTGCGTACAGCGCGGCCAGGAGGGCGAGGGCCCACCAGGGGGTGCGCAGGGCCGGCAGCGGCAGCAGGCAGAGCAGGGCGCCGAGGGCGGCGCAGGCCACGTACAGGCGCGCCCGCGCGGGAATTGCCTCCATGTGCCCCTCCCCTGACCAGGCCTGTCCAGGTCGGGAGCCTAGGACGGCCAGAGGGAGGGTGCGGGAGTATCACCCGCCGATTAGCACGTTCGAGTGACGACCGCGCGTTCCCGGGGCGGGAGTTCAGGACTCCTGCGGGGTCACGGTCACGTCGTGCTCGGGCACCGCCTGCCCGGAGCGGATCAGGTCGATCCGCCCGAGGACCTTGGCCCGCAGGTCGGTGGGCACGTCGTCATGTCCGCAGCAACGCTTGACCAGCTTCTTCACGGCCTGCTCCAGGCCGTACTTCTCCAGGCACGGCGAGCATTCCTCGAAGTGGTGCTGAAACTTGTCGCGATCGAGGTCCGGCATCTCACTGTCGAGGAACTCGTACAGATGGTCCAGGACCTCACTGCAGTCCGTCTCGTGCGGCTCTCCGCAGCTCATGAGCCCGAGCCTTTCGCTTCGTTCGACTCTCCGGCGCCCGCCGGGACCAGCCCGCGCTCACGGGCGTAGTCCTCCAGCATGCCGCGCAGTTGACGGCGGCCCCGGTGCAGCCGGGACATCACCGTACCGATGGGTGTCCCCATGATGTCCGCGATCTCCTTGTACGCAAAGCCCTCTACGTCGGCGAGATAGACGGCGATGCGGAATTCCTCGGGGATCGCCTGAAGCGCTTCCTTGACGTCCGAGTCGGGCAGGTGGTCGAGCGCCTGCGACTCGGCCGAGCGCAGTCCGGTCGACATGTGCGACTCGGCCCGCGCCAGCTGCCAGTCCTCGATCTCCTCGGCCGCGGAGCGCTGGGGTTCACGCTGCTTCTTGCGGTACGAGTTGATGAACGTGTTGGTGAGGATCCGGTAGAGCCAGGCCTTGAGGTTGGTGCCCTCGCGGAACTGGTGGAAGGACGCGTACGCCTTGGCGTACGTCTCCTGCACCAGGTCCTCGGCGTCGGCCGGGTTGCGCGTCATGCGCAGGGCCGCCGAGTACATCTGGTCGAGGAATTCGAGCGCGTCCCGCTCGAAGCGCGCGCTGCGCTCGGCACTGGTCTCCGCGGACTTGTCCGTGCTCGCGCCCTGGCCCTCGGGCAGCTCCGCCTGGCCGTTGTCGGTCCCTGCGTCGGTACCGGTGACCGGACCCACCTCCTCAAGATTCCGGGCAGCACCGAAGCCGGTGTCGCCAAAATCGGAGGATAGACGAACCTCCGGTCCGCCCGCCGCTCGAATAGGAGCGGCCTTGCCCGCGTGCAGCACCGTCCAGTCCAGATCGGCACGGCTGCTGCTGCGGTTCGGGCAGATGGTCGAACCCATGCGGCGGACTTCCTCTCCTACGACGTCGGTGCCGGTTCCTCAGCACTTCTGTCCGCCACAACATCGGTCCGCTCCGCAACATTCCCGAACCTTTACCCGCGTGACGCGGTCCACCGCACGACCGCGTCGGTCACGAGGGCCACGGCCTGCTCCTGGGTGAGGGCACCCCGCTTGGGCACGGCGAAGCCGTGATCGCCGGCGGGCACCTCGACCAGTTCGAAGTCCCCCTCGGGGAACTCCTCGGGTCGGCCGAACGGGTCGTTGCCGCCCTGGACGACGAGGGTGGGCACCCCGGCGCCGAGCAGCTCCTCGGCACGGGACTTCTCGGGCCGGGCGGGCGGGTGGAGCGGGAAGCTGAGGGCGAGGACGGCGTGCGCGCCGAGTTCCGTGGCGGTGCGGCAGGCGACCCGGGCGCCCGCGCTGCGGCCTCCGGAGATCACCGGCAGGCCCGGGGCGGCGAGGGCGGGCCACAGTCCGCGCCAGCCGGTGTCCAGGGTCTTCGGCGCCGGGGCGACCTTCTTGCCGGCCACCCGCCAGGGCTGCTCCACCAGGGCGACGGTGACGCCGTGGCCGGGGAGGGTCTCGGCGAGCGCCCGGAGGTCACGCGCCTCGATGCCGCCGCCCGCGCCGTGGCTCACGGCGAGCACGAGCCGGGCCTTCTTCGCGGGATGCCAGGTGATGCGGGCGTCCCCCGCGTCGGTGGCCAGGGTCTCGGTCGTCACAGCAGCCTCGGTCGTCACATCAGAAGAGTGTGCCCTCCTCGGGCCCCTCCAGCTCCTTCAGCAGCTCCGGTCCGTTGTTGCGGACGTTGCTGACCGCGGTGGCCACCGGGTAGGCGCGCATCAGGCCGGCGGGCGGCGGGTCGAGCAGCTCGCGCAGGGCGCCGGGATCGGTGCGCGCGGGGTCGAGCCAGGCGTCCCAGCGGTCCGGGGTGAGCATCAGGGGCATCCGCGGGTGGATGTCGGCGAGCGCGTGCGGTCCGTCGGCGGGCGCCACGGCGAGCGGGGTGGTCTCCGCCTCGGTGGTGATCACCGAGCAGGTCACCCACCAGGCCAGCGGATGCTCGTCGGGCAGGGTCCGGTCGCGCCAGAACTCGTAGAGTCCGGCCATCGCGAAGACCGAGCCGTCGGCGGGGAGCACGAAGTACGGCTGCTTGCGCGGGCGCTTCTTCTTCCCCTCGACCTCCAGGTCCCGCTCCTGGGTGCCGGTGACCCACTCGTAGTAGCCGTCGGCGGGCAGGATGCAGCGGCGGGCGGCGAAGGCGCGGCGGTAGGACGGCTTCTCGTGGACCGTCTCGGCGCGCGCGTTGATCATGCGGGCGCCGCCCTCGGGCGTCTTGGACCAGGACGGGACGAGTCCCCACTTGAGCCTGCGCAGCTGGCGGACCGGACGCTGGTCGCCGGCGTCCTTCAGCGGGCGGTCGAGGACGGCGTAGACCTCTTTGGTGGGAGCGACGTTGTAGTCGGGCTCCAGGGTCTCCTCCGGCTCCCACTTCTCGATCTCGAAGATCCCGGCCAGGTCCTCGGGCCTACGACTCGACGCGTACCGTCCGCACATCTTCACCACCCTACATTTCACCCGTACGGCCGAGGCGCAGACGCCGGAAGTCGCCGCCGGCCCGAACGCGCCCGCGGGTCGGGGACGTTCCCGCACCCCGGGCCGTTGACATGCCGTCCGCACATCCATACGTGTCACACTGCCGAGTCCGTACGAGGAGAGGGAACGACCGGACCGATGGACACCAGCACAGCGACCTCCCTCTGGGACGAGCTCGTCGGCACCCAGTCCGCCCCGGACCTGTGGGTGGTGATCGCGACCCTGGCCGCCGCGCTGGCGGTGGTCGTCCCGCCCGGTGTGTGGCGCGTCTCCCGCAACGCCATCACCATCGCCCACGAGGGCGGACACGGACTGGTCGCCCTGCTCACCGGCCGCACCCTGACCGGCATACGCCTGCACTCCGACACCAGCGGCCTCACGGTGAGCCGGGGCAAGCCGCACGGGCTCGGCATGATCCTCACCGCGGCGGCGGGCTACACCGCGCCCCCGCTGCTGGGCCTGGGCGGCGCGGCCCTGCTCGGCTCCGGCCGCATCACCCTGCTGCTGTGGCTGGCCACGGCGCTGCTGCTGGCGGTGCTGGTGATGATCCGCAACGCCTACGGCGCGCTGACGGTCATCCTGACGGGTGGAACCTTCGTCCTGGTGTCGTGGCTCGCGGGCCCCCAGGTGCAGGCCGCGTTCGCCTACGCGGTGGTGTGGTTCCTGCTCCTCGGCGGGGTGCGTCCGGCCTTCGAGCTCCAGGCGAAGCGGGCCCGCGGCGGCGCCGGGGACTCGGACGCGGACCAGTTGTCGAGGCTGACGCACGTACCGGCGGGCCTGTGGCTCTTCCTCTTCCACGCGGTGTCGCTGTGTTCCCTGATAGGCGGCGGACGGTGGCTGCTGGGCGTGTGAACCGGTCAGCCGCGAGGGCGTCGTGAGGGGTCTCGGGGCGGTGGCCGGGGGCGGCCGGGCCCGCGGGCCGGACCAGCCACAACGGCGCGGCGCCCGGGGAACCGCCTCCTTATAGAGTGGAGCCATGGCCCCGAACCACGCACAGAACGCCCTCTGGCCCGCCCCTCTCGCCCGCGGTGCCGTCGAGGCGACCGTCCACGTGCCCGGGTCCAAGTCGGTCACGAACCGCGCCCTCGTGCTGGCGGCCCTCGCCAGCGAACCGGGCTGGCTGCGCCGTCCGCTCCGCTCCCGTGACACCCTGCTGATGGCCGGCGCCCTGCGCGCGATGGGCGTCGAGATCGAGGAGACGGTGTCGTCCAGCTCCGCCGTCGCGGGCGGCCCGGACCACTCCGGCGAGGCCTGGCGCGTGCTGCCCACGGGACTGCGCGGCCCCGCCACGGTCGACGTCGGCAACGCGGGCACCGTGATGCGCTTCCTGCCGCCGGTCGCCGCCCTGGCCGACGGTCCGATCCGGTTCGACGGCGACCCCAGGTCGTACGAGCGGCCGCTGCACGGGGTGATCGACGCGCTGCGCGTCCTCGGGGCCCGGATCGACGACGACGGGCGGGGGGCGCTCCCGCTGACCGTCCACGGCGGCGGCGCGCTGGACGGCGGTCCGGTCGAGATCGACGCCTCCTCCTCCTCGCAGTTCGTGTCGGCGCTGCTGCTGTCCGGCCCGCGCTTCAACCAGGGGGTGGAGGTCCGGCACACCGGTTCCCGGCTGCCGTCGATGCCGCACATCCGGATGACGGTGGACATGCTGCGCGCGGTCGGCGCCCAGGTGGACACCCCCGAGTCGGGCGGCGAGCCGGACGTCTGGCGGGTCAAGCCGGGTGCCCTGCTCGGCCGTGACCTGACCATCGAGCCGGACCTGTCCAACGCCCAGCCGTTCCTGGCGGCCGCCCTGGTCACCGGCGGCAAGGTGCTGATCCCCGACTGGCCGTCCCGCACCACCCAGCCCGGCGACCGGTTGCGCGAGATCTTCACCGAGATGGGCGGCTCCTGCGAACTGACCGAGTACGGACTTGAGTTCACCGGCTCGGGCGCCGTCCACGGCATCGACGTGGACCTCGGCGACGTCGGCGAGCTGACCCCCGGCATCGCGGCGGTCGCCGCCCTCGCGGACTCCCCGTCCACGCTGCGCGGGGTCGCGCATCTGCGGCTGCACGAGACGGACCGGCTGGCCGCGCTCACCAAGGAGATCAACGAGCTGGGCGGCGACGTCTCGGAGACCGCCGACGGCCTGCACATCCGCCCCCGCCGCCTGCACGGCGGGATCTTCCACACCTACGAGGACCACCGCATGGCCACCGCCGGAGCGATCATCGGCCTCGCCGTCGAGGGCGTGCAGATCGAGAACGTCGCGACGACGGCGAAGACCCTGCCGGACTTCCCCGAACTGTGGACCGGGATGCTCGGGAACTGACGGGCGGACCGGGATCATGCGCCGCTACGGCAAGCACACCGACGAGGACGACATCCGCAGCCGCCCGAACCGCAAGGGCAACCGGCCGCGCACCAACATCCGCCCCAAGCACGAGGACGCGGCCGAGGGCCTGGTCCTCACCGTCGACCGGGGCCGGCTGACCTGCCTGGTCGAGGACCGGGTGGTGCTGGCGATGAAGGCACGCGAACTGGGCCGCAAGGCCGCGGTGGTGGGCGACCGGGTCGCCCTGGTCGGCGATCTGTCGGGCAGGAAGGACACCCTCGCGCGGATCGTCCGCATCGAGGAGCGCAGCTCGGTCCTGCGCCGCACGGCCGACGACGACGACCCCTACGAGCGGGTGGTGGTGGCCAACGCCGACCAGCTCGCCATCGTCACCGCGCTCGCCGACCCCGAGCCCCGGCCCCGGCTGATCGACCGCTGCCTGGTGGCGGCGTACGACGGGGGTCTTGAGCCGCTGCTGGTGCTGACCAAGTCGGACCTGGCGCCGCCCGACAAGATCCTGGAGCTCTACGGCGACCTGGACATCCCCTACGTGGTGACCAGCCGGGCGGAGCTGGAGAGCGGCGACGCGGCCGACCGGGTGCGCGCGGAACTGGACGGCAGGGTCACGGCGTTCGTCGGCCACTCCGGTGTCGGCAAGACGACGCTGGTGAACGCGCTGGTGCCGGTGGAGCGGCGGCGGCTGACCGGCCATGTCAACGCGGTGACGGGACGCGGCCGGCACACCACGACCTCGGCGCTGGCGCTTCCGCTCGACGGTGCCGAGGGCTGGGTGGTGGACACCCCGGGCGTACGGTCCTTCGGGCTCGCCCACATCGACCCCTCGCGGGTGATCCACGCCTTCCCGGACCTGGAGGCGGGAACCGAGGGCTGTCCGCGGGCGTGCAGTCATGACGAGCCGGACTGCGCCCTGGACGCGTGGGTGGCGGAGGGTCACGCGGACCCGGCGCGGCTGTACTCGCTGCGCCGGCTGCTGGCCACGCGGGACCGCAAGGAAGGCGACTGACCTTCGCGTTGTTTGTCCCCGCCCGAGTCCGGTAAGGGCATAATCGCACCGAGCCGGAACCGAGCCTGACCAGAGCCTGACGAGCGGTCACAGTACGTGGGGATACGGGAGGACAGCACATGGCGTGGCTGCTGGTCATCGTGGCGGGGCTGCTCGAAACCGGGTTCGCGGTCTGTCTGAAACTCTCCCACGGGTTCACCCGGCTCTGGCCGACGATCGCGTTCGCCGCCTTCGCCCTCGGCAGCTTCGGTCTGCTGACGCTCGCGCTGCGCAAACTCGACGTCGGTCCGGCGTACGCGGTGTGGACCGGGATCGGCGCGGCCGGCACGGCGATCTACGGGATGATCTTCCTCGGTGACATCGTCTCCACGCTCAAGATCGTCTCGATCAGCCTGGTGATCGTCGGGGTCGTCGGACTCCAGCTGTCCGGCTCCGCGCACTGACGGGCCGTACCGGGGACGGTCAGACCGGCAGGTGCCGGTACAGCACGCCCCGTACGAGTTCGCCGACCGCGCCGTCGGCGGGCGGGGCGGAGACGCAGGACAGCGCGATCCGGACGACGAGTTCGCAGGAGCGGGCGAGTTCCAGGCTGTCCGCCCGGCCGGCGCCCGGCGCGGCGAGCGCCGCCACGGCCCGGTCGCGGACGATGCACACCAGATCGGCGGGCGAGGGCAGCGGGCCGTCCGCGCGGCGCTGGGCCGGGACGACCGAGGAGGACCGGACGGCCGACAGGGTGGGCGACGGCAGCCGTTCGCTCCAGCAGCCGGTGAGCATGGCGCGCACGAGCGCGTTGTCGCGGGCCGCGGCGGCAGTCCACTCGGCGGTGGCGGTGAGCCGCTCACGGGCGTCGCACGGGGCGCCGAGCGCGCGCTCCACTCCCACGAGATAGGCGTCCGCCTCGCGCCGCACCAGCGCCCGGGCGAGTCCGTCCTTGCTGCCGAACTCGTTGTAGAGCGTCTGCCGTGACACCCCGGCCGCCGCGGCGACGTCCACCATCCGCACCGCCGACCAGGACCGGCGCGCGAGCGCCGTGTACGCGGCGTCCAGCAGAGATTCCCGTGCTGCAGGCATCGTCGCCTCCCAGACCCCCGGCTCTGGGCCCAGATTTGACGCGCGAGGCAGCACTGTCAAGGGTTGCGGGGTGGCGCGCGGGGTGGTGGGGTCGCGTTCCGGCTGGGTGCCGGGACGCCCGGAACGCCCCCCGGCGGTCGGTTTCTCACCCCAGGGGACCGTCTGGCCCCGCCCGGCCCCCGGCGGATACGGTTCGTCATATGCCGGACTACCTCGACGACCTCCGTCTCGCCCACGTCCTCGCGGACGCCGCGGACGCGGCCACCATGGACCGTTTCAAGGCCCTCGACCTGAAGGTCGAGACCAAACCGGACATGACCCCGGTCAGTGAGGCGGACCGGGCGGCCGAGGAACTGATCCGCGGCCAGCTCCACCGCGCCCGCCCCCGCGACGCCGTCCTCGGCGAGGAGTACGGCATCGAGGGCACCGGGCCTCGGCGCTGGGTCATCGACCCGATCGACGGCACCAAGAACTACGTCCGCGGCGTGCCGGTCTGGGCCACCCTGATCTCGCTGATGGAGGCCGGGGAAGGCGGCTACCAGCCGGTCGTCGGCCTGGTCTCCGCCCCCGCGCTCGGCCGCCGCTGGTGGGGCGCGAAGGGCCACGGCGCGTTCACCGGGCGCAGCCTCTCCTCCGCGAGCCGGCTCCGGGTCTCCCAGGTCTCCAAGCTCGCCGACGCCTCCTTCGCGTACTCCTCGCTCAGCGGCTGGGAGGAGCAGGGCCGGCTGCACGGCTTCCTGGATCTGACCCGTGAGGTCTGGCGCACGCGCGCGTACGGCGACTTCTGGCCGTACATGCTGGTCGCCGAGGGCGCCGTGGACATCTGTGCCGAGCCGGAGCTGTCCCTGTGGGACATGGCGGCCAACGCGATCATCGTCACGGAGGCCGGCGGCGCCTTCACCGGCCTGGACGGCCGTCCGGGCCCGCACAGCGGCAACGCGGCGGCCTCGAACGGTCTGCTCCACGACGAGCTCCTGGATCACCTCAACGCGCGCTACTGAGCCTCACGCGCCCTCTTGTTGACCGTTCCTTTGCCTGCCACTCTGAGAACCCCGCCCTTGTGAACTTGTGAAACGACGAACAAGCGGCGGGTACCCCCCTCAGGAGGTGGCTGCATCCATGCTCGTCCGTGACGCCATGAGCACCGTGGTCCTCACCATCGGCCCCACCCACACCCTTCGCCAGGCCGCCGCGCTGATGTCCGCCCGCAGGGTGGGCGCGGCCGTCGTCCTGGACCCCGACGCCGGCGGCATCGGCATCCTCACCGAACGCGACATCCTCAACTCCGTCGGCCTGGGCCAGGACCCGGACGCGGAACACGCCCACGCCCACACCACCACCGACGTCGTCTTCGCGGCGCCGTCCTGGACGCTGGACGAGGCCGCCCAGGCGATGGCGCACGGCGGCTTCCGTCATCTGATCGTGCTCGGCCGCGACGAGCCCGTCGGCATCGTCTCGGTCCGCGACATCATCCGCTGCTGGGTCCCCCTGCGGCAGCAGATCCCGGCCTGAGCCGGACACGCGAACGGGCCGGACCCCGATCCCTCGGGGGTCCGGCCCGCTTCGGCAAGCGATCCAGTGCTGGTGGGTGTGTCAGCCGCGCAGGGCCTGGACCGCGGCCTCCAGCCGCTTGCCGAAGTCGTCGTCCGCGGAGCGGAAGTTGCCGATCGCCCGCTCGACGATGTCCGCGCGCGAGACCTGGGCGATGAAGCCGGCCAGGTTCTCGATCAGGCGCCCCTTCTCGTCCTCGGACATCAGGCGGTAGAGGTTGCCCGCCTGCACGAAGTCGTCGTCCTCGGCGTGCACCGGCGCCGGGTGGTTGCCGGTGCCGCCGCCGAAGCCGTCGAAGGGCTGCCACAGCGGGCGGCCGGTCTGGGCCGGGCCGCCGAAGCTGTTCGGCTCGTAGTTCTTCGCCCCGCCGTGCCGGCCGTCGTAGAGGAAGCCGTCGCGGGAGTTGGTGCGCGCCTCGGTGGCGTGCGGACGGTTCACCGGCAGGTGGTCGGCGTTGATGCCGACGCGGTAGCGGTGGGCGTCGCCGTAGGCGAAGAGACGGCCCTGGAGCATCTTGTCCGGGGAGGGACCGATGCCGGGCACGAAGTGGGCCGGGGAGAAGACGGACTGCTCGACCTCGGCGAAGACGTTCCGCGGGTTGCGGTTGAGCTCCAGCCGGCCGATCTCGATCGGCGGGTAGTCCTCGTGCGGCCACACCTTGGTGAGGTCGAAGGGGTTGAAGCGGTACGTCGCCGCGTCCGCCGCCGGCATGATCTGCACCTGCACGGTCCAGCTCGGGAACTCCCCGCGCTCGATGGCCGTGCGCAGATCACGCTGGTGGGAGTCGGGGTCCCGGCCGGCCAGGACGTCCGCCTCGGCCTGGGTGAGGTTCTTGATGCCCTGGTCGGTCTTGAAGTGGTACTTGACCCAGAAGACCTCGCCGGCCTCGTTGTTCCACTGGTAGGTGTGCGAGCCGTAGCCGTTCATGTGGCGGTACGAGGCGGGGATGCCCCGGTCGCCGAAGAGCCAGGTCACCTGGTGCGTGGACTCGGGGCTCAGGCTCCAGAAGTCCCAGACGTTGTCCGCCTCCGTGGAACCGGTGTACGGGTCGCGCTTCTGGGTGTGGATGAAGTCGGGGAACTTGATGGCGTCCTTGATGAAGAACACCGGGGTGTTGTTGCCGACGAGGTCGTAGTTCCCCTCCTCGGTGTAGAACTTCAGGGCCCAACCGCGCGGGTCGCGCACCGCGTCCGCCGCACCCAGGTTGCCCGCGACGGTGGAGAACCGCAGGAAGGTCTCGGTCTCCTTGCCGACCTCGGAGAGGAACGCGGCCCGGGTGTAGCGCGTGACGTCGGCGGTGACCGTGAAGGTGCCGTAGGCGCCGGCGCCGCGGGCGTGCACGACGCGCTCCGGGATGCGCTCCCGGTTGAAGTGGGCGAGCTTCTCCAGCAGGAGCTGGTCCTGCACGAGCACGGGGCCGCCGACGCCCGCGGTCTCACTGTTCTGGTTGTCGGCGACCGGTGCCCCGGCCTCCGTAGTGAGCGGTCCCTGCGTCACGTCTGCCTCCTGCGCCATTCCTTGCTGTTCCTGTCCCTCGGCCAAAGCCGGTCTCGATCCTACAATGGACATTGTCTAAGTCAAATAAGCTTCCAAAGTCACACCCATTCGGAACCTGGTCACCTTGCTGTTAGGCTGTAGCGCATGAGCGACCTTCTGGAACGGCTGCGCGGACGTGGATGGCGGATGACCGCGCAGCGGCGCGTCGTGGCCGAGGTCCTCGACGGCGAACACGTCCATCTGACGGCCGACGAGGTGCACTCCAGGGCTGTCGCGAAGCTGCCCGAGATCTCCCGGGCGACCGTCTACAACACCCTGGGCGAGCTGGTCTCGCTCGGCGAGGTGCTGGAGGTCGCCACCGACAAGCGGGCCAAGCGGTACGACCCGAACGCGCACCGCCCCCACCACCACCTGGTCTGCGCCCAGTGCGGCGCGATCCGTGACGTGCACCCGACCGGCAACCCGCTCGCCGACCTGCCGACCACGGAGCGGTTCGGCTTCACCGTCTCCGACGTCGAGGTGACGTACCGCGGCATCTGCCCGAACTGCGCGGCGGCCGCGTAACACAGACAACAGCGAAAGAGCCCCGGCACCGATCTCTCGGTGCCGGGGCTCTTTCCGGTTCTGAGGCGCACCCGGGGGAAACACCGAGGGCCGGAAACCTGATCGGATTCCGGCCCTCGGCCTTGAGTAGCGGGGACAGGATTTGAACCTGCGACCTCTGGGTTATGAGCCCAGCGAGCTACCGAGCTGCTCCACCCCGCGTCGGTGAATGCAACGTTACGTCAAGGACGCGGACGGAGGCAAATCGCTTTACGCGGGGCCCGGGCACCGCGGTGGCCCCGGGACCGCTGGGCCCCGGCACCGCGCCCGCTCAGGCCGACAGCTCCTCCCGGAGGGCGTCCCGCAGCCGGGCCGCGCGCTCGGACACCTCACCGGGGCCCAGGGCCACGGCACGGTCGGCCCAGCGCTGCCCCTCGGCCAGCTCGCCACGACGCGCGTAGACGAGGGCCAGCCGCAACGCCGCCCGCCCGTGACCGGCGTCGGCGGCCCGGGTCCACCACACGGCCGCCTCCGGCTCGCTGCCCTCCCTGGCCAGCAGCAGCCCCAGGTTGAAGGCGCCGTTGCGGGAACCCGCCTCGGCCGCCTCGCGGTACCACCGGGCCGCCTCCACGACATCGCCCCGGGCCGCGGCGAGCATCCCCACCCGCACCTGCGCGCGGCGGTGCCCCTGTCCGGCGGCCCGCTCGTACCACTCCTCGCACTCGCTCTTCTCGTGCACGGTCTCGCCCAGCTCATGGGCGGGAGGCGCGGGCCGACGGGCGTCGAGCACGGTCGCCAGCCGGTACGCGGCCTCCGCGCTCCCGCCGCCGGCGGCGCACCGCAGATGCCGCTCGGCACCGGCCTCGTCACCGTCCCGCAGCCGGGCGATGCCGACCTGGAGCGCGGCCTCGGTGTGCCCCGCGGCGGCGGCCCGCTCGTACCAGCGCAGCGCCACGCCACCCTCCCCCCGGCCGGCGAAGAGGATGCCCAGGTTGAAGGCGGCGTCCACGCTGCCCGCCTCGGCCGCCTTGGAGAACCAGGGTTCGGCGCCCGCGGTGTCCCCGCCCTGGAGCAGCAGGATCGCGAGCGCGTTCGCGGCCTCCCGGTGCCCGGCGTAGGCGGCCCTGCGGTACCACTGCTCGGCCTGGGCCACCCGCCCCTGCTCGGCGCAGAGCAGCCCGAGGTTGTACGCGCCGTTGTCGTCACCGGCGTCCATGGCGGCCCGGTACCACCGCTCGGCGGTCTGGGTCTCGCCCCGCTCGGCGTGCAGCGCGCCGAGCGCGTTGGCGGCGTTGCCGTCGCCCTCCTGGGCGGCCCGCAGCCACCACACGGCGGCGTTCTCCTCGTCCCCGGCGTCGCGCAGCAGGAAGCCGAGCGCGCAGGCGGCACGGGCCTCGCCGTCCTTGGCGGACGTCAGGTACCAGCGGCCGGCCTCCTTCAGCTCGCCGCGCCGCTCCAGGATCGCCCCGAGCTGGAGCGCGGCCCGGCGGTGTCCGCGCGCGGCGGCCTGCCGGTACCACTGCTCGGCCTCCTCGGCGGCGGGACCGCCGGGGGCATCTACGGCGGAATCACCCGTGACACCGTTGTCACCGTCGGCCTCCCCCACGGCCCGGCGGTCCAGTGCCCGCGCGAGCCGGTACGCGGCCTCGCGGTGGCCCCGCTCCGCCGCGGCCCGCATCCACCGCGCGGCACCGGGGTCGCCGCGGTGCTCCAGCAGATCGGCGAGGGCGTACGCGCCCAGCGCGTGGCCCTGCTCGGCGGACTGGCGCAGCCAGTACTCGGCGGCCGGTTCGTCCCCGCGCTCGCGGTGGTGACGCCCCAACGCGTGCGCGGCGGCGGCCGATCCCGCGACGGCGGCGATCCGCCACCAGCCCGCGGCCTCGTCGGCATAGCCGCGCTGGTGGAGCAGAACTCCCAGATTGTTGGCGGCGGCACGGTCCCCGGCGGCGGTGGCGGCACGCAACTGGGGCTCGGCCCCGTCGAGATCGCCACGGCGCAGCAGCAGAGCGCCGAGCACGCTCATCGCCTCGGCGTCGCCGGCGTCGGCCGCGAGCCTGAGGCGCAGCTCCTCGGCGGCCTCACCGGCTTCGTCCCGGTCGGAAGACTGCACAAAACGCCCTGTCTCCAACAGAGTTGCCTTGTCCCCCATAACGTCCATCGTCGCACCACCTGCAACCTGGGTACACCTGGTATACCGCAGCCAGTGAGGTCACTTCAGCGTTTTGTCGACATGCCCACAGAGAGACAAGTCAAACACAGTTCGCCCAACTCCCCTCAGCGGCACGGCCGCAGACACCCCTCGGCACATGCGTTCGCACATCACGAAGGCCCGGATCCTGTGAGGATCCGGGCCTTCGCTTTCAGTAGCGGGGACAGGATTTGAACCTGCGACCTCTGGGTTATGAGCCCAGCGAGCTACCGAGCTGCTCCACCCCGCGCCGTTGTTCGGCAACCGTATCACGGCGCGGGGCGGGCTTGATCAGCCGCTGTCGGGACTGGAGGTGGGGCTGGGGCTCGCGCCTCCGCCGTCACCGTCGCCCGACTCCGCTGCCTGGGCGTCCTCCGCCCGCCGCAGGGCGTCCTCCAGGGCCTCCTGGGCCTTGCCGTAGGCCTCCCAGTCGCCGTCCTTCAGCGCCTGCTGGCCGTCCTCGAAGGCCTTCTGCGCGTCGTTCAGCGCCTCTTGGACCGTCGGGTTCTCCGAGGTCGGCGGTGGCGTGGGGTCAGGAGTGTCCCCGCCGTCGTCCTCGGGTGGCTCGGGCGTCGAACCCTGGGCTCCGAAGACCTTGTTGAGCGCCTCGTCCAGGGTGTCCTCGAAGGCCGTGCTGCCGCCGTAGGTCACCAGGACCTTGCGCAGCAGCGGGTACTTGAGGCCGCCACCGCGGACGTAGACGGGTTCGACGTAGAGCAGACCGCCGTCCAGGGGCACCGCGAGCAGGTTGCCGTACTCGACCTCGGAGTCGCCTCGGCTGAGGAGGCTGATCGTCTCGGCGATGTCCTGTTCGGAGTTGAACTGGCTCTGGACCTGTTTGGGTCCGTTGACGGTGGTGTTCGTCGGCAGTTTCAGGATTCTGATCTTGCCGTAGTCGGAGGTGCCGGCCTCCGCGTCGACCGCCATGAACGCGCTCAGGTTGTCACGGCCGTTCGGAGTGAACGTCGTGGTCAGCGAGAACGCCTGCTCCTGCTGGTCCGGCATCTTCATGCTCAGGTAGTACGGAGGCACCGCGTCGCCCGCCTTGTTGGTCGGGTCGTCCGGCACCTGCCACACCTCGCTGCCGCTGAGGAACGTGGTCGCGTCGTCCACGTGGTAGCGGGTGAGCAGCTCGCGCTGGACCTTGAACAGGTCCTGCGGGTACCGCAGATGGGCCATCAGCGACTCGGAGATGTCGCCCTTGGGCTCCACGGTGTTCGGGAACGCCTTCATCCAGGTCTTCAGGACCGGGTCCTGGGTGTCCCACTGGTAGAGCTTGACCTCGCCGCTGTACGCGTCGACGGTCGCCTTCACCGAGTTGCGGATGTAGTTGACCTGGTTCTGCTGGGCCACCACCGCGCGCGAGTCGTTCGTCGCGGTCAGTGAGTCGGCCGTCGTGTCCCCGAGGGTCGTGCGCGAGGCGTAGGGATAGCCGTTGGTGGTCGTGTAGGCGTCGACGATCCACTGGATCCTGCCGTCGACGACCGCCGGGTAGGCGTCACCGTCGATGGTCAGCCACGGGGCGACCGACTCGACGCGCTCCTTGGGGGTGCGGTTGTAGAGGATCCGCGAGCCCTCGCCGATCGCGCCCGAGTACAGGATCTGAGGCTCGCTGAACGCCACCGCGTACGCGGCGCGGTTGACCGGGCTGGAGAGATTGACCCCGCTGTCGCCCTTGTAGCTGTAGGTCTTCTCGCCACTGTCGTCGGAGTAGTCGATCTCCTTCTGCGGACCGCCGACGATCGAGTACGTCTCGGTCTTCTCGCCGTAGTAGACCCGCTGCTGGTACTCACCGAGATCGCCCTTGGAGGGCAGGTCGGACTCGGTGAAGACCGGGCGGCCCTGGGAGTCGGCGCTGGTTCCCTCGGCGGCGACCGCACCGTAGCCGTGCGTGTAGCGGAAGTGGTCGTTGATCCAGTTGTTCTTCGGGATGCCGCTGAGGTTCAGCTCGCGCAGACCGATGACGGTGTCCTGGTCCTTGCCGTCCTTGCTGTACCGGTCGACGTCCAGGTTGGTCGGGAAGCCGTAGTAGTTCCGGATCTGCTGGAGCTGCTGGAACGTCGGCGAGACCACGTTCGGGTCCATGATGCGGATGCTCGCCGCCTTGTCGACGTCGTCCCGCAGCTTGGCCTTGTCGTCCGTGGAGCTCTGGCCCGAGTACTCGGTGACCTGGGCGTCGTCGATGCCGTACGCCGCGCGCGTCGCCGCGAGGTTCTTCTCGACGTAGGGCGCTTCCTTGGCCTGCTCATTGGGCTGGACCTGGAACTTCTGGACGATCGCGGGGTACAGACCGCCGATGAGGATCGCCGAGAGCACCATCAGGCCGAAGCCGATGACCGGCAGCTGCCAGGTGCGCCGCCACAGGGTGGCGAAGAACAGCAGGGCGCAGATCACCGCGATGCAGAACAGGATCGTCTTGGCCGGCAGATAGGCGTTGGCGTCGACGTACCTCAGGCCGGTCCAGTTGTCGGTGGCCTTGAAGTCGCTGGACTTCACGGCCAGGCCGTACCGGTCGAGCCAGTAGGCGACCGCCTTCAGCGCCACGAAGATCCCCAGCAGCACCGACAGGTGTCCGGTGGCGGCCGAGGTGGCGCGCGCTCCGGGGCTGGTGACGCGGAGCCCGCCGTAGAGGTAGTGGGTCAGCGCGGCGGCGATCAGCGAGAGGATCGTCGCGGCGAAGCCGAAGCCCAGCAGGAACCGGTACCAGGGCAGGTCGAAGGCGTAGAAGCTGACGTCCAGGTGGAACTGGGGGTCCTTCTGCCCGAAGGACACGCCGTTGACCCACATCAGCCAGGTACGCCACTGACCGGAGGCGGAGGCGCCGGCGATCAGACCGACCAGGGCGGTGATCGCGAGCAGCAGCCACTTCTTGTAGGGCGCGATGCCCATCCGGTAGCGGTCGAGGCTCTGCTGCTCCATGGACATGGCGCTCAGCGGCGGGCGCAGCCGGTGGGCCAGCCAGATGTTGAAGCCGACCGACACGGCCATCAGCAGGCCGAAGACGAAGAAGAGACCGATCTTCGTCCACAGGGTCGTGGTGAAGACGGACGAGTAGTTCACCGACCGGTACCAGAGCCAGTCCGTCCAGAAGCCCGCGAACATGGTGAACGCCATGCCGAGTACGGCAAGGACGCCCAGCGTCATGAGCAGGGTCCGGACGCGCCGGGACGGGCGGCCCACTCTGATCCGTGGCCCCGTCGGGCCTCCGCCGCGGTCCGGCATCTGGAAAGCCAAGGTGCGCACCTCGAAGTTCGCTGTCGATCCGTCAGGCCCTCGACTTTTTGGACCCTCCGGGGGGCCTCGTGATCGTAGGCCCACACCTATGCAACTTACTCACGCTTTACTCGGTTCCCGATTCCGGGTGGGAACGAGGCAGGATTGTGACCATGTCCAACACTCCCATGGCGGCGAGCCCGCTCACCCGGGCCGTACTCGAGATCGACGAGTACGCCTCCGGCCTCGGCTGGGACCAGCCCGCCCGACTCTTCGCCCTCGTAGACACCGCACGGCTGCGGGCCCAGGAACCCGGCCTCGCCGCCCAGCTCGGTCTGGAGGACGAGCAGGAGACCTCCGGCCTGACCCCGATCGAGCAGGATGAAATTCCAACGGGCAAGCCGCTCGATGAGTTCCTCGCCACCATCGCCTGGCCCGGTGCGGTGGCCGGCTGCGCGCTCACCGTGGAGCGCCTGATGCTGCCGCCGTCCGCGGAGGCGCAGGTTCCGAAGGATCTCGACGAGCGCGCGCTCACCCAGTGGGTCGCGCGGCACCCCGAGCGTCAGGAGGTCCGGATGACGGTCGCGGTGCTGCGCGACGGCACCCGTGACTCGGCCCTGCGGCTGCGTGAGAAGGACGCGCCGACCGAGGTGCTCACCGGCAAGGACCTGGTGCCGGGGCTGGCCGAGGCGCTGGCGGCGACCTTCGAGGAGTAGCCCCGGCCCCGGCCCCGGCCCCGGCCCCGGCCCCGCCCCGGCTCCACTCCGGTGGATCAGACGGCAGCACTTCGGTGGATCCGCCGGTCGAGCACTTCGGTGATCAGCCGGTCGAGCACTTCGGCAGGTCGGCCGTGTCGCCGGAGCGGATGTCGTCGAGGGCGCCGAGCGCGTCGTCGATGGTGCCGACCTTGACGAGGGTGAGCCCGTCGGGGGTGTCCTTGGCGGCGGCCGCGCAGTTGTCGGCGGGCGTGAGGAAGTACCGGGCGCCCTTGTCGCGGGCGCCGACGGTCTTCATCTCCACTCCGCCGATGGGGCCGACCTTGCCGTCGTCGTCGATCGTGCCGGTACCCGCCACGAAGGCGCCGCCGGTGAGGCTGCCCGGGGTGAGCTTGTCGTAGATGCCGAGCGCGAACATCAGACCGGCGCTCGGCCCGCCCACGTCGGCGAGCTTGATGTCGATCGTGAACGGGAAGGTGTGGTCGGTCCCCGCGGAGATCCCCACGATGGCCCGCTTCTCGCCGGTGTCGTCGGAGGCGGCGGTGGTGATCTTCACCTGCTCCGCCCCGGTCGGCTTCCGCTGCTCCTTCTCGGCCGCCGCCTGCTCCTGCGCGGGCACGATCGTGAAGGTGACGTCCTCGCCCGGCTGATGCCGGGTGACCAGCTCGGCGACGTCCGCCGGCTCCTTCACCGCCGTACCGTCGACGGCCTTGATCACATCGCCGGCGTGCAGCTTGCCCTCGGCCGGGGAGTCCTTGACCACGGTGGAGACGATCACCCAGGACTCCACCGGGATGTCCAGCGCCTCCAGGGCGGCGACCTTCGCGCTCTCCTGGGACTGGCTGAACTCCTCGGCGTTCTCCTGGGTGGACTCCTCCTCCGTCTTGCCGTCCGGGTAGAGGGTCTCGTGCGGCACGACCTTGTTGTCGTGCGCGAGCCAGCCGTAGACGGCCTCGACGAGGTTCATCCGGTAGTCGGCGCTGGTCACCCTGACCGTGGTCATGTTCAGGTGGCCGCTGGTCGCGTAGGTCTTGCGGCCCGAGATCTGGAGCACCGGCTCGCCGTCGTGGTCCCCGAGCGTGTTCACCGTCGGCCCCGGGGACATCTCCGCATAGGGCACGGGGATGAACACTCCCGCGCACAGGAGCGCGATCAGCATCAGGGTGGAGGCGAGCATCGTCGCGGTGCGGCGTGGCATGCCTCGACAGTACGGGACGCCCCTGTCGGCGTCCCGTCAGGGCTGCGTCTTCTCCATGGCGGCACGGAACCGGGCATATCCGTCCAGTTCCGGACCGTCACTGCGGGCCTTCCGGGTCCGGTTGGCCCAACCGCCCCACAGACCGGCACCGACCGCAGCGACAAGCGGAATCAGCAACCAGGCGAGCGCCGCCATACCGTCCTCCCGACCCCATGAGCGACCGCAACTGACTGATCAGCAGATTAACCATCCACACCGACAACGCTGGTGCCAGGGGTGGGGTTACGCAAGCGGAGCATGGGGCGGCTGATGCCGAACGGGTCAGCAGGCGCCGACCCACTCCTCGGTGCCGTCGGAGAACTTCTGGTGCTTCCAGATGGGCACCTCGTGCTTGAGGTCGTCGATCAGCCTGCGGCACGCCTCGAAGGCCTCACCGCGGTGGGGACAGGAGACGGCGACGACGACGGCCAGGTCCCCCACCGCCAGGTCCCCCACCCGGTGGACGGCCGCCAGGGCACGCACCGGGAAATCACCGGCGACCTTCTCGGCGACACGCCGCATCTCATTCTCGGCGCCGGGATGGCACGAGTAGCCCAGCGCGTCGACGTCGGCGCCTCCGTCGTGGTTGCGCACGGTCCCTACGAACAGGGCGGTCCCCCCGGCGGCGTCGTCACCGACGGCCCGGAAGACCTCGTCGAGCGAGAGCGGGGTCTCCCGGACGGAGATCAGCTTGATGGGGTCCTGCCCGGCCAGCTCACCGGGGTGGTCGTTCGTGGGTGCCATGGCTCCATCGTGCCGCACCCCTCGGACAACCGGGAATACCAGAATCACCCGTCAGACACGCGTACCTCTTTGGAAGCTCGTACAGGAGCGAGGCGCTTGGGGAGGTGCCGCGCCCGCCTTTCCGGCGGACCGGAACCGGCGGGCGGGAACCGGCGGACGGCCCGGCGGCTCCCGGTGGCTCCCCGTGGGCGCCTCAGATCCGCCGCCGGGCCTTGCGGGCCCGGCGCACCACGGCCGCCGCGCCCAGCAGCGCCACCGTCGCCCCGGCCGCGCCCGCGGCCGTCGCGTCCTTCCGGCCCAGCCTCCGTCCGGCCACCGTGTGCCGGCCGGACACCTCCTCCAGCAGTTCGGCCAGCACTTCCTCGTTGGTCCAGCGCGGCCGCCACCCCGCGTCGTGCAGCCGGCTGCCGCTCACCACCCAGGGGTACATCGTGTAGGCGAGGTCCCCGGCCGGTGACGGAGTCAGCCCGATCCGGTGCAGCCGGGCGGCGGCACCGAGCGCGACCGCGGAGGGCAGCTCCATCCGCCGGATCCCGCTCAGCTCCTCCACCTCCTCCTGCTCCAGCCACCCGTCGCAGCCGACGGCCAGCTCGCCGTCGACCTTCTCCAGGACGGCGTACTCCAGGGCGCTGCACAGGTCCTCGACGTGGCAGAACTGCCAGGCGGGCCGCGAGCCGGCCACCACCAGCAGGCGGGGAGACTCGAAGTACCTGGTCAGCGCGGTGTCGGTGCCCCCTACGAGCACGGCGGGCCGCACCACGGTCACGTTCAGTCCCGGATGCGCCCGCGGAGCGCGCCGGGCGAGTCGCTCGACCTCCAGCAGGTCGCCCACCCCGGTTGCCTCGGCGGTCGCCCGCAGCTCCGCGTCCTCCGACAGCGGCAGCTCGTTGTCGGGCAGCGCGCCGTAGACCATCGACGAGGTGCACAGCACCACCCGGTGCACCCCGGCGGCGGCCGCCGCCGTGAGGACGGTCTGGGTCCCCCGGACGTTGTAGGCCGTCCGGGCGGCTCCGTCGGTCTCCAGGTCGAGATCGAGCGCGAGGTGCACCACGACGTCGGCGCCGCGCAGCTTCTCCGCGATGGCCGGGTCCCGCACGTCCAGGATGTGCCACTGCACACCCGCGCACTCGCCTCGGCGCTCGTCGATGGCGATGACCTGCTTGATCTCCTCGGACGCGGCCAGCCGCTCGGTGAGCAGGGCTCCCACGCCGGACGCGGCACCGGTGACCGCGACGACGGGCCCGCGCATGGCGGGACCGGTTGACTGGTTTCGCGCTGCGCGAACCTGCGGATCAGGGGAACTCACCGGGCGTCTCCAGCGGTTGTCTTCAGTACGGGCGCGATCGACGCGTACGTACCAGGTGGCATCCATCCTGCCGCAGGCCGGGAGTCGGCGAAGCACCGAGGCCCCAACCGCCCGTGGTGTCTACGCTGGGTGGTGTTATCGGGCAGTCGCGCCGTCGGAGTGAGACCGGCGGCCTTACCAGCCGAGGAATCCCGTGAGTGACACCCCATTCGGATTCGGCCTTCCGCCGGAGGAGCCGGAAGACGGCGACGAGGGCAAGAAGAAGGACCAGCAGAGCGGCGGTGGTCAGGGACCGGCCAACCCGTTCGGATTCGGCGGGCTGCCCGGTGCCGGTGGCTTTGGCGGCCCCGGCGCGGACAACCCGTTCGCTGCCATGTTCGGTTCGCTGAACCCCACCGACCTGGGCGCCGCCTTCCAGCAGCTCGGGCAGATGCTCTCCTACGAGGGCGGCCCGGTGAACTGGGACATGGCCAAGCAGATCGCCCGCCAGACGGTCTCCCAGGGCACGTCGGACGGCGTCAAGGACGCGAGCGTCGGCCCCGCCGAGCGCACCGCCGTCGAGGAGGCCGTCCGCCTGGCCGACCTGTGGCTCGACGACGCGACCTCGCTGCCGTCCGGCGCCGGCTCCGCCGTGGCCTGGTCCCGCGCGGAGTGGGTCGAGGCGACGCTGCCGGCCTGGAAGGAGCTCGTGGACCCGGTCGCCGAGCGCGTCGGCACCGCGATGGGCGATGTCCTGCCGGAGGAGATGCAGGCCATGGCGGGCCCGCTGATCGGCATGATGCGCTCCATGGGCGGCGCCATGTTCGGCACGCAGATCGGGCAGGCCGTCGGGGTCCTCGCGGGTGAGGTCGTCGGCTCCACCGACATCGGCCTGCCGCTCGGCCCGGCGGGCAGGGCCGCGCTGCTGCCGGTGAACATCGAGTCCTTCGGCAAGGACCTGGGCGTGCCGAAGGAGGAGGTGCGGCTCTATCTCGCCCTGCGCGAGGCCGCCCACCAGCGTCTCTTCGCGCATGTGCCGTGGCTGCGCTCGCACCTGTTCGGCGCGGTCGACGGCTACGCGCGCGGGATCAAGGTCGACACCGCCAAGCTGGAGGACGTGGTCGGGCAGTTCGACCCGCAGAACCCCGAGCAGCTCCAGGACGCCCTTCAGCAGGGCATGTTCCAGCCGGAGGACACGCCCGAGCAGAAGGCGGCCCTGGCCCGGCTGGAGACGGCTCTGGCCCTGGTCGAGGGCTGGGTGGACGCGGTCGTGCACGCGGCGGCGAAGCCACGGCTGTCGTCCGCCGACGCGCTGCGCGAGACCCTGCGCCGCCGCCGTGCCTCCGGCGGACCGGCCGAGCAGACCTTCGCCACGCTGATCGGTCTGGAGCTGCGCCCGCGCCGGCTGCGCGACGCGTCGCGCCTGTGGGCGTCCCTGACGGACGCGCGCGGAGTGGACGGCCGGGACGCCCTGTGGGCGCACCCGGACATGCTGCCGACCGCGACCGACCTGGACGACCCGGACGGTTTCGTCCACCGCGAGCAGATGGACTTCTCCGAGCTGGACAAGATGCTCGGTGAGGCGGCCGGCGGTACCGCGGGCAGGCCCGACCTGGAGAAGCACCCCGAGAAGGACGACGACGGCGAGTGACCCTGTACGACGACGCGGTCCTGGTCCTGAAGGACTACGAGGGCCAGACCGAGCTGCGCCAGACCTATCTGGACCATCTCGCGGACGGTCCGGACGGCATGTGGAAGTCCCACGCGGCCGGGCACATCACGGCGAGCGCCCTGGTGATCGACCCGTCCCCGGGGAAGGTCCTGCTGACCCTGCACAGGAAGCTGCGGATGTGGCTCCAGATGGGCGGTCACTGCGAACCGGGTGACACGACGCTCGCGGCGGCCGCGCTGCGCGAGGGCACCGAGGAGTCGGGCATCGCCGGCCTGACCCTGCTGCCCGGCGGCCCGGTGCGCCTGGACCGGCACCACACCCCGTGCGCCTGGCATCTGGACGTCCAGTACGCCGCGCTGGCCGCTCCGGGCGCCGTGGCGGCCATCAGCGACGAGTCGCTGGACCTGCGCTGGTTCGCCTACGACGAGGTGGCCGACGTGGCGGACGACTCCGTCGTGCGCCTGCTCGAAGCGGCCCGCGCGCGGCTGTGAACGCGTGAGGGGCGACCGTGTGCGCGGTCGCCCCTTCCCGTGGCGCGCTCAGCTCCAGACGTTGCCCTGGTTCTGGGCGCGGACGCCCTGCTGGCCCATGCCGTACTGCGCGGCGAGACCGGAGCCGACCTGGGCGTTCTGCGGCGGCAGCAGCTCGCTGGGCTGCACCAGGGCGTAGCCGCTGCCCATGAAGCTCAGCTCCCAGCCCTCGCCGGTGTTGCCGCGGCGCCGCCACACCCCGGAGGAGTGCGTCTGGGCCTGCATCTGCACCCGCAGGCCGGTGGACCAGGCCACGATGGCGTCGGCGTCGCAGTTGACGTACTTGTCGGGTGTGACCTGCATCATCAGCGGCATGCCGGAGGTCATCAGGGCGACCTTGCCGCGGCCGGTGATGTTGAGCTGGTACTTCCCCGAGCCGGAGATGCCGTAGAGGCTGTCCACGGCGATCACCTCGTGGTGCAGGGAGGAGTCCATCGCCAGCACGTAGCTGCTGTCGACGGTCAGCCCGTCCTGGTCCACGTCCACCATGTGGATGTGCTGCTTGAGGTTGGCGAGGTAGACCGTGCCCTGCCCGTGGCAGCGCATCAGGTCCAGGCCCTCGCCGGTGTGCGCACGCGTGCGGCCCTGGCCGCCGCTCTGGAGTTCGGCGTCGAACTCGACCAGGCCCTGGTAGGCGACCATGGTGCCCTTGCGGGCGAGGATGTCGTCGTGTCCCTCCAGGGTGAGCCGGAGCATCTGCTTGTTCTGCAGGCTCCAGCGCTCCTGGGACTGCTGGTCGTTGTAGGCGAAAAGCGGACTCTGCATGACGTTCTGGCTCCCCCTCAGCCCCGGACCCGAAGGCGGTCGGTGCTGTCCTCGCTGGGCTGGACGACGACGATGCCCGTGCCGGAGAAGGCCATCTGGAAGGCCTCGCCGCTGCCCCGGCCGATGAGCGACTGCGCCTTGAAGCTGCGCTTGCCCTTCACCTTCAGGTTCGGGGACCAGGCCACGAGCGCGTCCGGGTCGACGTACGTCTCGTTCTCGCCGCCGCCGCAGTCCACGACGATCGGCTTGCCCCGGGAGGTCAGGGCGACCCAGCCCTGCCCGGAGATCTTGGTGTTCCACAGGCCCTGCCCGGCGAACTTCGCCAGGCCCTTGACCCGCTCGACACCCCACGTCAGATGGGCGTCGAAGGCGAGCAGGTTGGTGGCGTTGACGGAGATCCCGTCGCCGTTGAGGTTGATCACCACGACGTTCGCGCCGTAGTCGGCGAGGTAGAGCAGTCCGTCGCCGGAGCACTTCATCAGCGGCGCGCCCTCACCGGTCATCCAGTCCTTGGCGATCTGGCGCACGGCGGGCGGGTTGGGCTCGTACTGCACGAACCCCTCGTAGGCGACCATCGACCCCACGCGTGCGAGGAGGTCGTGCCCCGTCTGCATGGCGACCTTCAGCATATGGTTGCCGTGGTTCTCCATGCGGGCGGTGACCGGTGCGGGAGCGTAGCCCGCGAGCGGCTGGTTCATGACGGGCTCTCCCTCAGATCTCGTACGGCTGGACGACGATGAAGTTGCCGGGCGCGCCGCGGAACTGCAGGTTGACGCTCTCCCCGGTGTCGCCGGGGTAGGCGTTGCGCCGCATGCGGACCTGGCTGGAGACCACCACCTGGGAGGCGGCCGACCAGGCGACGACGGCGTTGCAGTCGGCGAAGGTGGTCGGCGTGACCGGCAGGACGACGGGCGTGCCGTGCGTCTTGACGACGATCGTGCCGGTGCCGGTGAACTGCATCGTGAACAGCGCGCCGCCGGGGATGCCGTGTCCCTCGATACGACGGACCTCGTACTGGAGGCCCTCGTCGAAGGCGAGGACGTTCTCGGCGGAGACGCAGACGCCGTCGCCCTGGAGCTCGATGGGGTGCACCATCGTGTTGTTCTCGGCGAGGAACACCTGGCCCTGGCCGGTGCAGCGCATCAGCTGCATCTCCTGGCCGGTGGCGTTGCCCACCACGCGGCCCGCGAACCCGGCGCCCTTGTAGCTGAAGTCGACCTTGCCCTGGTAGAGCACCATGCTGCCCTGCCGGGCGAGCACCGGCTGTCCGCCGATGCCGAGGTCGACGCGGACCATCTTCTTGTTCTGCTGCGTCCAGCGCTGCCCGGTGGGCGTCTCGCGGAACTGCTCCAGCGCGGCGGCCACGCCGGGCGCCTGGGAGCCGCCCTGCGGGGCACCGCCGTAGGGGGCGGCCTGCTGTCCCGGGACCTGGCCGTACGCCGGGGGCTGCTGGCCGTAGCCGGGCGGCGGCGTCGGCTGGCCGTACCCCGGGGGCGGGGTGGGAGCCTGCGGCGCCTGGGGATAGCCGTAGCCGGGGGGCATCGGCGCGGCGGGCGGGGCGGGGGGCTGGCCGTACGGCTGCTGGGGCGGCTGTCCGTAGGGCGCGGGGGCCGGGGCCGGCGGCGGGACCTGGGTTCCGGCGGGCGGCGTCATGGGGGCGATGATCGTCGGCTGGGCGTGCACCGACGGGGCGGGGGCCGGGGGCGGCGTGAAGCCCTGGGCGGCGGGCTGCGGCGCGGGGGCCGGGGCGGGAGCTGCCGGGGCGCCGAAGG
>NZ_JBEZNL010000036.1:0-86326 GCF_040653275.1 Streptomyces sp. NPDC048002
TTCACGTTGATGGTCTGGTCGACGTGGTAGACGCCCGGGGTGAACAGCAGGTGCAGCCCCTGGGCGAGCGCCGCGTTGATGGTGGCGGCGGTCGCGCCCGGCTTCACCACGTAGAACTGGCTCAGCGGGATCGACTCACCCTGCGGGGTGCCGCTCGCCCAGCTGGTGCCGCGGGCATTGGTCCGCTTGGCGGGCGCGAACACCTTGTACTCACTGCCGTCCAGGTAGAGGTACGGCTTCTCGCGCGAGATCGGCGTGGTGTCGAGCGTGGTGTAGCGCGGCTCGGGGAACGAGGTGGCCGGGGCGCCCTCGACACCCGAGAAGGTCTGGTTCCAGACGCTGTTGGACCAGCCGCCGATCGAGCTCTCGCGGGTGTACCACTGCTGCTGCGAGTAGTTCCCGACCTGGCCGTCGATCTTGGAGTCGGCGATGTAGCCGCCGGAGGCCCAACCGTAGCCGTTCGGCGCGAGGTTGAGGCCGCCCTTGACGTGCATGCGACGGAAGGCGGATGCCTGCGAGACGGCCCACCGGTTGGTGCCGTTGACCGGGTTGAGGGTCAGACCTTCGGCACCGCGCCAGAAGTTCTGGGTGGCGTTGCCGTTGAACCAGCCTGCGTCGACGGTGACGTCACCGTTGATGGTGGTGTCGCCCGGGCGCAGGCCGAGACCGGCGATCTGGGTGTAGAAGCCGATCTGGGCGTTCAGGTTGTTGTACGTGCCGGGCTTGAAGAGGAAGGCGTGCCGGCCGTTGCCGAACTGGGCCGACTCCTGCTCCTGGAAAACCTGGTCCAGCTTGGCCTGGATGCCGGGCGTGGACGGGTCGAAGACGTGCACGTTGGGGCCGAGATCGCCGCCGCCGGGCAGCGTCGGACCGGTGGAGTCGGTGGAGCCGTACACCTGGAACTCCCAGAGGGAGAAGCCGTATCCGGTGGCGCGGGTCTGTCCGTTCATACGGACGTAGCGGCCGGTGCCGGAGAGGGTGACCTCGTCGGTGCCACCGTCACCGGCGGTGACGGTGGTGACGGTCCGCCAGTCGGTGCCGTTGTCGGAGGCCTGGATCTGGTAGCCCTTGCCGTAGGCGGCCTCCCAGGTGAGGGTGGCACTGCTGAGCGTGGCGCTGCTGCCGAGGTCGACCTGGATCCACTGGTTGTCGTTCCACTGGCTGGCCCAGCGGGTGCCGGTGAGGTTCCCGTCGACGGCGGCGGCCGCGGAGAAGGCCGCGCCTTCGGTGGAGGAGGCGGTGGCGGTCTTCCCCTGGGAGAGCAGGGTGGGGGCAGCCTGGGCCGTCGTGGCAGGGGCGAGGGCGAGCAGGCCGCCGGCCAGGGTGGCGGCGACTGCGCCCGCGATGCTCCTGCGGGCCGGAAGGCCCTGGCGTCTGCGGGGTGGTGTGGCATCCGGTATGCCAACGGGCATGGAGAGCTCCTTAACAAACCTGAATCGGGAGAGCGCTCTCCAGACCTTGACCCCTTCCCGCGAGTGCGGTCAAGGACCCGGAACGACTTTTCTTTAGGCTTTCATTAAGTAGAGAGGTCATCCGGGTGGACGGAGGGCTCTCCCCCACGGGCGCGGGCCCTCACTCGGCGACGAGGCACAACAGCCCCGCAGCAGCGCCCCTTTGGGCCGCCGAACCCCGGAACAAGAGGTAGTCCGCCGCGCGGGAAGGCAGCTCCCCCCTCGCCATCGGGTCGGCTCAACTCGGCGGCTTCGCGGGCGAGACGGCGGGCGCCGGTCCCGTGCCCGCTCGGCTCGGCGCGCACTTCGTGTCTGTGACGTCAAGCGCCGGGTACACGGTGCCTACCGTCGCAAGGGCTGAAGCAGGGAGTCGGAGCAGTGGCAGTCAAAGCCATGGGGTGGGCCCATTCGTTTCCCATGTCCAAGAACGTCCGCGCCGGGCGGGATTGGACCCGCGAGCACCTCAAGTCTCTGCCATGGGCCGCCGCCGAACCGCAGACCGTGGACGCCATCGTGCTGGCGGTGTCCGAGCTGATCACCAATGCGCACATCCACGCGCACAGCGACGCACACCTGGTCCTCACCTGGGACGGCGACTGCCTCCACGTGAGCGTCCACGACGAGGACCCCGCACTGCCGCTCCACCGCGAACCAGACCCCGCCGCGGTCTCCGGCCGCGGTATGGCCATTGTGAAAACCCTCGCCGACGAGTGGGGCGTAAGGTGCCAGCGGCAGGGCAAGACGGTGACAGCATGCTTCCGCCCCGCAGAAGCCGATCCCGGTGTTGATCCCGATGTCGATCCCGATCGCCGACCGGGGTGACAGTGCGACCGGTGATCGTGGCGTGACTGCCACGCCGGCACCCGCCTCGGCGTCGGACTCACGGCCCATGCGCCGCCCATGCACCGACCAGCGTCGCCCTCGGAGGCATCCGCACATGACCCCGGCGACCTGAACCGCCCGCCGTGAGTCGGCGGGGGTGCGGGTCAGGCCACCGAGGCAATCAGCTGCGGGCCTCAGGGCCTTCTACGGCAGGGCCCACTTCTGGTTGGGGCCGGTGTGGCACGTCCACAGATGGACCTTGGTGCCGTCATTCCAGGTGCCGCCCGAGGCGTCGAGGCACTTGCCGGACTGCGGGTTGCGCACCGTTCCGTCCGCCTGCGGCTGCCAGGACTGCGCGCCGGACCCGTTGCAGGTCCACAGCTGGATCTTCGTGCCGTCCGCGCTCGCGCCGCCGGAGACGTCGAGGCACTTGCCCAAGGCTCGCATCGTTGCGTCGCCGCCGACGGTCCACTCCTGGGCGCCCGTTCCGTTGCAGGTCCACACTTGCACCTGGGTGCCGTCCGCGGTCTGGGAGTTGTCCACGTCGAGGCACTTGCCGCCGACGCCCTTCACCTCACCGGTGGTGGACGTCGCGCCGGGCAGCTTGTTGAGCGTGTACCAGGCTTCGGTACTCCACAGCGCCTCGCCGCCGGAGGAGCTGAAGGGACGCGGTGAGCGTACATGGACGACCCGGTCGGCCTTCAGGCCGGCGATGGCGAGTGTGACCTTCTTGCCGTCCGCGGAGAGAGTGGCCGACTGGGCGGTGAGGGTCTCCTCGTCAACCTTGGGGCCGCCGTAGGCGGCGGTCGGCACGTAGCGCCACTGCTTGATCCGGTAGCGCTGGAGCAGGTTGCCCGCAGTCTGTACGGACAGGGGCTGGGTGTACTCCAGCTCGAATCCGCCCGGGACGGCGCGCATGGCGCGGATGTCGAAGGAGTCGGAGCCGTTCGGTGTCAGCTTCTGCAGGCCGAACGCGAGCTTGCCCTCCTGGCCCCAGTTGCCGCCCGCGCCCAGGCCACCCGCGTACAGGGCGCCGTCGGGGCCGACACTGATCCGGGCGACACCGGCCTCCAGGCCCTGGGTGAGGCGGAAGACGGCGCCCTGGTACTCGCCGCCCACCTTCTCCAGGTAGCCACGCTGGATACCGCCGTAGGTCACGTCGCCGAAGAGCATCTGCCCCGCGAACGGTCCGCTGCTCAACTGCAGAGGTGTGCTGGGCGAGTTGGCGATCTCGTTCTGGGGCAGCCAGAGCACGGGCTTGGTCACCGGCTGGGTGTCGAAGGGGCCGTCGGGATTGGTGTGGTGGTTGAAGAACCGGCCCTGCTTGATGTGCACCAGCTTGGAGGAGGGCAGCCAGCCGCCCTGGTTGTCGGTGACGAACATGTCGCCCTCGGGCCCCCAGCCGATGCCGTTGGGGGTGCGCAGCCCGCCGGCGACGTAGGTGACCGCTCCGGTGTCCTTGTTCACCTTGATGGTGGTGCCGCGGTTCGCGGCCGGCTGCGGGTCGGTCGTCGCGCCACCGTAGTTGATGGACACCGACAGGTTCAGATAGAAGGACCCCTCCTTGTACAGCAGACCGAAGGCGAACTCGTGGAAGTTTCCGCCGAACGGCCAGGTCGCGACGGTCCGGTACTGGTCGGTGACCTCGTCGCCGTCGGTGTCGTTCAGCTCGGTCAGCCGGTGCTTCTCGGAGACGTAGAGCTTGCCGTCGACGTACTTGATGCCCATGGGCTCCTTGAGCCCCTGGGCGATCTTCTTGTACGTGACCTGCCCCGGTCCGGTGCTGCCGGTGACGTGGTCGAGCAGATACACCTCGCCCGTGGTGTTGTTGCTGCCGCCCCAGGTGGTGATGGCCAACCGGTCGTCGGGCAGCCAGTCCATCGCGGAGACCTGCGGCTCGAAGCCGCTGGGCCGCAAGTTGGTCAGGGTGTAGTTGGGGTGCACGCCGGTCAGTGGCAGGCCGTCGCCGGGTGAATCCGCGCCGCCCTCGCACTCCTTGCGCCCTGGCGACGTCACCCGCACGACGTCGGCGTCCGTACTGAGCGCGGAGTTGGGTACGACGCTGAATCCCGACGCGCCGGGCGGCTGCCAGGCCAGGGTGAGTTGCTGGCCGCCGTCGCGCTCGAAGTGCTCGATGCGCACACTGTGGTAGCCGGCGGACAGTTGGACGGCACCGTCCTTCGGTTCGGCGCCGTGCAATCCGTCGTGGTCGATGACCAGTTGGTCGTCGATCCAGAGTCGGGAACCGTCGTCGCTGGTCAGGCGGAAGGTGTGGGCGCCGGCCGAGGGCACGTCGAGGTTGGCGATGACGTGCGTGACGAAGTTGCTCTCCAGGCCGAATTCGGCGGCGCTGCTCCAGTCGATGACGGGCATCAGCTTGTCGATGTTAGGCGTCTGACCCGGTTTGAGGGTGCAGAGCGTACTCAGCGGGACCTGCGTGTCGAAGACGCGCAGGGTGACGCCCGGTTCCTGCGGAGGCGGATCCGCCACGGCCCGTTCGGCCGCCGGGGCGGGGGCCGAGGCCAGGCCGACGGCCAGCGCCGGGGCGATGAGGATTCCGGTCAGGCGTCTGCTCAGCCGACGGAGGTGAGGTCGTGAGTGCACGGGAACTCCTGAGCTTCCTCGGGATAGGGGTGGGGCACTCGGGTGTCCATCGCAGTCGGGGCGCGCCGTCGTCCCGGGTGCGATGCCCTGACGTCACTGAGGAAGTGGAGGAGTCAGAAGGTGGGCTCCTCCACGTCAAGCAGCTGTGTCAGGCGTGCGGTTGGAGGCTGCCCCCTCGTTCGCGAAGAGAGCGGGAGTGTCAGGTCCTGCGGGCTCTGCGAGCGAGGCGGGTGAAGGTGTGCGTTTGAGCTGTGGTGGGGGGTGCGAGGGAGCTTCGTGGCTCTACCGGCGGTCGTTGGTGCACCTGGCCGCTTCGGTGGTGTGAAGGTAGCGGCCTTCGGGTGCAGACGTAACCCCTTCGGCAGCCAATCCGCCAACTTCTTCCTTGATCAGGACAAAGTGCGGGAGTGGTAGCCGGTAAAAGCCCTGCTTTCCGGTGCACGGCCGACTCACACGCCAACCGCGCTGCGGCACAGCACAGCGAGGGGCTGGACAGGGAATCCCTGTCCAGCCCCTCATGGGTGGCGCTGCGTCAGATACGGCGGTGGGACTGGTAGTAGCTCCCGACCTGCTCGTGGTAGGCGGGGTCGCCGACGTGCTTGTCCTTGTCGAACTCGGGAGAGTCCTTGATCTGCTCCTTGGTCAGCTCGACGTAGATCTTCCGCTCGGCGGAGTCGACCGACTTCACGGTCCCGGCCGGCAGCAGGACATGCTTGCCGAAGATCCACACGCCGGTGTCGACCACGAGGTAGGCGGAGCCGACGTCGTCCGAGTGCTTGTCGACCTTGCCGATGCTGCCATCGGTCGCCTCCACCTTGTAGCCGATCAGGTCGGCGCCCGTGGTGTGGCCGGAGGTGGCGTTGTAGCCCCACATGCTGTCACTCATGAAAACGGCTCCTTCATTGAAAGTCCGCCCCTGCCGAAACAGCGGGAAGGAACGGACTGAATTCTGGTCCACCCCATTACTGGTGACCTTTCATCACCACGGCGAGTGCCCATCGCCTGGGGGCTCACACATGAAATACCCGGCGGATCCGAGAACCGGGGTTCGATGGCACGGATGCCGCGACCACAGGCGTGACGGCGCCCAGGCAGGCAGCGTCGCAGGGCGCCGAAACGGGTGGGGCCCGGCGCGAACGCCGGGCCCCACCCGTATGAACTTTGCTGGTGAACGATGTCTACCAGCGGTACCAGCGGCCTCGCTTGCCGCCACTGGCCGCCGGGCGGATCACGAAGCCGAGGAGCCACACGACCAGCACCACGACAGCGATCCACCACAGGGCCTTGAGCGCGAACCCGGCACCGAAAAGAAGGAGAGCGAGCAGAAGAACAAGAAGAATAGGAACCACGATTATCAACCTCCGAGCAAGCATGTTCCGGCATTCCGAAGCTCATTCCTGCCGACTTACGTGTGCCGGCTGACCCGGCCGCCTGCGCGGACCAGCTCCTCGCCGCACTTGGTGTGGGGCCGGAAGTGGTCTCGTACTCCACGTGGGGAGTCGGCAACGATCTTTCAACGGTTCCCCCGGCCTGAAGACGGACGGGCCGAGCCACGCGCAAGCCGGCGCAGTCGCGCCAGGATCACTGGGCAAGCTTCAGGGCGCGACCGGACATGTTCGTCGGCCGCGTCACCTTCGGTTGGTGACCGGGTTCCTCACCGGCTACGACCTCGCCGCAGCAAGAGAGCTGCTGAACGGCTTCCGGGAGTGACTCGCCGCCCGACTCGGGTTCGGCTCGAACCTGGTCTGGACTGCCCTGGTCCTGCACTCCGCGTTCCCCGACGGCCGCCCCGAACACCCTTGGACACCCGAGGACGACGAGCACGCGGTGGACCAGGTACTCCTGCTGCTCGACGAGTACTACGCAGCTCTGGACGGCAAGTCGCCGAACGAGCAGGGGGGATGTGACGGGAGCCGCAGGCACCCGTTGCAGCCTCGGCCAGACGGCGACCGAGGTGCATTCGGAGACGACGACGGGCCCGACTGTAAAGCCGGGCCCGTCGTCGGTCAGTAGCGGGGACAGGATTTGAACCTGCGACCTCTGGGTTATGAGCCCAGCGAGCTACCGAGCTGCTCCACCCCGCGTCGGTGACACCACTCTACACAGGTGTCCCCTGGGGGTCGCACGGGCTCCAGCTCCGGTTCAGCCGCGGCGGACGATGTTCTCGGCCTGAGGGCCCTTCTGGCCCTGGGTCACGTCGAAGGTGACCTGCTCGCCCTCCAGCAGTTCGCGGAACCCGTTGCCGGAGATGTTGGAGTAGTGCGCGAAGACGTCCGGTCCACCGCCGTCCTGCTGGATGAAGCCGAAGCCCTTCTCGGCGTTGAACCACTTCACGGTGCCACTGGCCATGCGTCAGTCCTTCGAAATCGCCGCCGGGTTCTTCCCGGTCGGTCTGCAGGTGGTGCTCTCCGGTCTCCCGGAAAGTGTGCGATGTCCGTCCTACCCCGCGGGCGGGAGTCGAATCCGCATTCCGAGCGGCTCCGTTCGGCTGGAGGCGCCGGCACACCCTGCCGAGGGGCCGGGGGGCGACCCCGGGTGTTGTCTCCCTCGGGGAGCATCTACGCGACGCCTTCTGGTTCACCCCCATCGCTGCCTTGGCGGCCGTGTTCGTCGTCCGGGCGGTGGCGCAGCAGGAGCCGAGAGCGGGTCGGGGCCGTCAGATCGCCGATGATGACCTTCATCAGTGTGGTTTCCGGCTTCTCGCTGGTCTCAGCGCAGAAGGCCGGCGGCCGGCTCACGCCTCGCATGTGGTGCGGCTCTTCGTCCGCAGCCGGATCACCAACGCCACCTTCTGCCGTCATCCTGGCCGCCTTCGTCCTACCCCTCCTCGTCCTACCCCTCCTCGTCCTGGCCTCTTACACATGCGGGATGTGCCGCGCACCCCTTCCCATGGCGCCCCCGCAAAGAGAGTCAGTACGCGCCAACACCCGAGGGAACAGGGGCAGCATCGACGGCACATCCACTCGGCGGGCGGCCGGATCACCCCGCGCCGTTGCGACACTGCGGGCGAGGCCGTCGAGGCGCCGGCCACCGTCGGCATTCCCGACGCCTGCCGGCGCTCCCGAGCGCCGAGGTCACCACCGCCCTTGCGCGGTCAGTGCTCGCTGGTGGCGATGTACGTGCCGTGCCAGGTGTGCACCCACACGGCGCCGGTAGCGGCGTTGACCGACAGCATTCCTTCGATCTTTCCGGAACGCAGCATGTGCAGGGTGAAGTAGCCGGGGAACGCCTCGGCCTCGCCTGCCGTGAGACCGCTGTCGCGGTCACGCAGCCAGTTCCGGGCCCGTTCCTCGGCTTGGCCGGCGGAGATCCGGAACAGGGACGGTGCCTGGTCGCGACGGTGCATGCCGTACTCGCTCTTCCACATCATCGCCGGGCCGTACTCGATACCTGAGTCGCCATCCGCCGGATCGACCAAGACCTCTGTGGCCAGCTGCCCGTCAGGGGTTCCGGCATCTGCCGCGCATCCGGCGGCCAGCGGACCGGCCAGAACCAGGGACGCCACCGTGGCAGCGATACGCCTTCTCATGCTCGGCATGGTCGTCACCCTTCCCACCACGCCCGCCGACCAGGAGGGCCGTGAGGCCCGTTTCCTTGAGGCTGACTCCTGGCGCACGGCCCCGGCCAGGGGCCGTGCGGGCATCACCGGGGCCGACCGGCCCCCGCGGCGGCACCGACGGCTTCACCACAGTCGCGTGCACGATCCATCGGGCGATCTCGGAGTCAAGGAACGACGATCAGCTTTCCTACGTGCTGACGCAGGGCGAGTTGCGCCTGAGCCTCACGTACCTGCTCGAGGGGGAAGGTTGCGGCGATGACGGGCCTGACGTCCCCGCGGCGGGCGATGTCGACCAGCTGGTCGAAGATCCGCGGCGTATGCATGGTTGAGCCCACCAGCGAGAGATTGGCGAGGTAGAGCCGCCGCACGTCGATGTTGACCGCCCACCCGTCGAGGGCACCGGCAACCACCCAGCGTCCACCCGCCTTCAGCAGTCCAAGACCCGGGCCGAGAACCGCGCCGGCAACGACGTCGATCACCGCGTCATATCCGTCCGGTGCTGCCCCGGCTGCGTCGTCGAGCACTTCACCCCGCCGCCTGTCCACCACTACGTCGGCACCGGCGCTGCGGACAGCGTCCCCCTTGTCACCGCTGCACACGGCGACAACCCTGGCCCCACGCGAGCGGGCCAACTGGACCGCGGCCAGGCCCACACCTCCCGAGGCTCCCGTGACGAGCACGGTTTGGCCTTCCAGGACGGACCCGCGCTCCAGCATGCCCAGCGCGGTGCCATAGGCGATGGGAAGGGCAGCCAGCTCCACGTCCGTCAAGGATGAACCGTCCACGGAGTGAGCCCGTACGCCCGGCACCACGACGTACTCGGCGAACCCGCCGTTCCGCTCGCTGCCGAGCACGTCGGCCGGGCGCGCGTCCGGTCCCGGACCGTCGTATTCGGCGGGGTCGACCAGCACCCTTGACCCGATGCGCCCGGCGTCAGCCTCGTCGCCGCAGGCCACCACCGTGCCGGCTACGTCGGCTCCCTGGATTCGCGGGAAGTCGAGCGGACCCAGCCAGCCCGTCCTGACGTCCGGGTCGTCCGCTGCTCCGTAGGAGCCTTCGCGGGTCCACAGATCGGTGTTGTTGCAGCCCGCCGCGTGGACCCGGACCAGCACCTCGCCCGGCCCCGGGCCGGGGACGGGCACCTCGCGCTCCTCCATCACATCGAGGCCGCCATGGCCGGTGATGACTACGGCCCGCATGCTGGGAGGGAGGGGAGACGACAAGGGCCCGGACGATGGCGAAGAAGTCGATGACATGCGGTAACGATCACACGCTGCACCGACGGCCCCGATCAACGGGGGCGCTCCCGGCATGTGTGCCGTACCGACAGCTCGCCTGCCGACCCCTGCCGGACGCGCTGTCCGCCGTGACGCCGTGAGGGTGGACCGGGCGCATTGGGCAGCCGTTCGGGTGACCTCGTCGCCCCGGTGAGGCCGGTTGGGACAGCCCGTCAGCAGGCCGACTCACGCTGTTCCCGGTTGCTCGGGCTTGCCTCCGGCACCTGGGCCGACCGGTCGCGCATCATGAGCGGGGCGACGTCGAGAGCGAAGGTCGGGCGAGATGGACGCATGGCAACCCGTGCTGGTTCTCCTCGGTGTCCTCGCGGCCGGCCTCCTTGCCCTGTACGGACTGGGCCTGTGGCTCGCGGCGGTCCGGGATCCCCTCGAAACCGGTCCGTTCGCCGGCGGCCTCGAGCCGGGTGAGCATGCCGTGTCCCGATTCCACGTGCGCTGGTACCCGGTCACCATGATCTTTCTGGCCTTCGACATGGAGATGCTCTTCATGTACCCGTGGACCCGGGTCGTCTCCGAAGTGGGCACCCCGGCTGTGGTGGAGATGTTCCTCTTCCTCGGCATTCTGTTCGCGGCCGTCGCCTACGCCTGGCGTGAGGGGGCGTTGAGGTGGACCTGAAGGGCCTTCTCCTACGTACGGCGATGAGCCGCCCCTCGGTACTGGCGGTCACTCTGCCCGGAGCGACCGCACTGCGGCTGGAGCTGGAGGCGGAGGTGCGTCGGCGCGGATGGCCCCTGGCGAGCGTGCCGGCCGCGGCGGATCTGCTGGTCGTCTGTGGCTTTCCTCCACCGCAGGACGCGCAGTGGCTGGACGCCGTCGAGCGGTCCATGCCTCAGCCCGCCGTGCGCATCGGGGTGGTCAGAAGCGGGCAGGTCACCCCCGGGCTGACCTCCGGGCGCGAGGAACTGATCGCCAGGGCCCTCACACCACGCCCGGCCGTCGCGCCGGGAAGCCGTACGGACGCCGGAGCCGAGACACCTCGCAACGGGCACAGCCCCACCGCGCATCACGACACCCCGACGTCCGGTACGTTCGACGACCGCGACAGCCGCAGCCACAGCCACCACGGCACGCATCAGCACCATGGTGACCAAGCCCCTCGACCGGTCGACGAGGACCACGGACCCCACCGACCCGCAGACCGTGCGGCGCCTGCGGACCGGCCGCGTCACCAGGGCCGTGGCGGTGCCATGGAGCACAGAGGCCACGACATGCACGCCATGGCGGAGGTGGCGGGCCTGCCGATGGCCGAACGCGGCGATGACCGGGACGAGCTGAGGCTCGATCAGTTGCACGTGCCGTTCGGGCCGGCGCTGGCCGATTGGCCGACAGGGCTCGTCCTCCGGCTCACTCTGCAAGGAGATGTGGTGCAGGGCGCCGAGGTGGATCACCTGTCGGTGCCGTCCGGCGGACCGATGCCGTTCTGGGCCGAGCCCTGGCTGCGCGCCGCCCGCGGCGAACAGGTCACCCGGGGCAGTGCGGCGCGGCGGCGCTGTGCCGCGCACCTGGACAGCGCGGGGCGACTCCTTGCTGTCGTGGGCTGGGACGACGCGGCAGCGCGGTGCCGGCGCCTGCGGGACGGCCTGCTGACGGGGGCGCCCGGCGAGGCGACCCGTGAGGCACTGCACAGGACGGTCCGTCGAGTCGGCAGGTCCCGGTCACTGCGCTGGTCCCTCGCCGGTCTCGGTCCCTTGCCGTCGGACAGGGCGCAAGCGGCCGGGGTGACCGGGCCGGCACTCGCCGCTGACGGGGACGCGTACGACCGGTTGCTGACCTGGCTGACGGAGATCGGGCGCGCCCAGGAGGAGCTCGACGACACAAGGCCTTTGGCGCCGGACGATCTGACGGGTCCACGCGGTCGGCTCGACGGCTCTCGGCCTCCGTCGCAGGCGCTGCTCGACGTTCTGCCGGACCTGCTGACCGGCGCGGAGTTCGCCTGCGCACGGATCATCCTGGCCAGCCTGGATCCCGACGTCGAGGAACTCTCTCCCGCGTTCGTGTCCGGAGCGGCCCATGTCTGAGGCCGGGCCCCTGTGGGCAGCCCTGGTCCTCCCCGTCGCCCTGGCAGTGGCAGCCGTGGTCACGGCGGGCTTCGACGCGGTGGTGTCCGGGTCGGCCGAACGAGGTCCCGCGGGGGGCCTCCGGGAGACGGGGCTGCGAGCCCTGGCTCCGCTGTGCGAGGCACTGCGGCTCCTGGTCCAGCAGCCACGCCGAACGACGGCTGCCGACCGGTTGCTCGGCAGGCTGGGCGTGGTGCTGGTTCCCGTGGCGGCGGTCCTCGCGGGCGCCGTAGTGCCGTGGGGCTTTCGCGCCGTCAGCGATCCGTCGGTCGGCGTCGTGTGGTTCAACGCCATGGAGGCCCTGGCCTGGGCGGCGGTGTGGATGGCGGGCTGGGGACCGAACTCGGCGCTGTCGCTGATCGGCGGGTACCGGTTCCTGGCTCAGGGGCTGGCGTACGAGCTTCCCCACATGCTCGCGATCACCACCGCCGCGCTCGGGGCCGAATCCCTGCGGGTCGGCGACGTGGTCTCGGCTCAGGACGGCTTGTGGTTCGTGGTGTGGATGCCCGCCGCGTTCGTCGTCTATCTGCTGAGCGCGCTCGCGATGGCCTTCTGGGGGCCGTTCGCCTACCCGCTGGCGCGGGACGCGGCCGGTGGTGCGTCGGCCGAACTGGCAGGCGTGGACCGGCTGGTGTTCCTCGGCGGACGGTGGCTTCTGCTCGTCGTCACCGCCGGTTTCAGTGTTCCGCTGTTTCTCGGCGGCGGACACGGCCCGCTGCTGCCGGACTGGGCCTGGACGCTGATCAAGACCGCTGCCGTGCTGGTCCTGCTGGTGGTCGGGCGGCGGGCGCTGCCCGTGCTGCGGATGGAGCGGTACATGGAGGTGGCGTGGATGGTGCTGGTGCCGCTGACGCTGCTTCAGGCGCTCTTCGTTGCCGTCGTCGTCCTGAACCGATGAGAGCGAGATGTGCTGCCGATGCCCGACGACGTGATCTTCTGGGTGCTGGCCCTGCCGGCTGTCGCTGCCGGGATCATGGTGTTCCGGTTCGACTCCATGGCCCGGGCGACCTTCGCCCTGCTGACCTCGCTGTTGTGCGTGGGTGGCGAGGTGCTGCTGCTCGGGCTGGACTACCTCGGGGTCGTGATCGTGCTGATGATGACCATTGAGATGGCCATCATGGCGGTCTTCATGGTGATGTACATGATGAACCCGGCCGGGCTCATGCCGATGACCATGGTCCACAACGCGAAGGGCGCGGCCGCGATCTGCTCGGCCCTCTTCGCCCTGCTCGCCACGGGGATCCTTCTCGCCCCGTGGCCGTCCCGGCGGGGCGAGCCGTCGGCCGATCCCACCATGGACCTGGGCCTGTCCCTGATGGGACCTCAGATGCTCACCATGATGGCCCTGGGCCTCTCCCTGTTCGCCACCATCGTCGCGACCGTCGTCCTCGCCACCCGCCGAGGCCGTTACGACCGCTTCGGCGACGACCTCGAGGCGCGGGCCGCCGACGATCCGGTACGGGGAGGGGCGGGCCGGTGAACCTGGAGCTGTTCCTGTTGCTGGCCGCCGCGCTGTTCGCCATCGGCCTGTTCGGCGCACTCACCCAGCAGTCGATCGTGATGCTCATGATGGGGCTCGAACTGATGCTGGGCGGCATCATCGTCGGCGCGGCCGCCGTCTGGCGCTACATCGCACCGGCCGCCGCCGACGGCCAGGTCCTGGTGGTCCTGGCCGTCACGGTGATGGCGGTGGAGATGGCGATGGGCTTCGCCGTGGTCACCGCACTGTTCCGGGCCCGTGAGGTCGACGTGACCGACATGGCGGCGGAGCTGAAGGAGTGAGCGGGCTGCTGTGGGCGCTCCTGGCGCTGCCGCTGACCGTGGGGACGCTGCTCGCCGTCGCCGGACGCGCGGCTGACCGGTACGCCCCCGGCACCGCGGTGGGCACGGCCCTGGCCGCGCTCGCCCTGGCCGTCGCCGCGGCGCTCGAACACCCGCGCTCCGAGGCGCCCCTGATCGAAGGGGCGTCCGTCGGCCTGGCGGTCGACGGCCTGTCGGGCTACATGGTCGTCACCGTCACGGCCGTAACCCTGGCCGTCCTGGTGTTCAGCGTCGCGGACATCGGTCCGGGCGAGGCCCGCGCCCGCTTCTTCGGGCTCATGCTGCTGTTCGCCGGCGCGATGCTGACGACGGTCACCGCGACCACCCTGCCGGTCCTGCTCATGGCGTGGGAAGTCATGGGGGCCACGTCCTGGGCGCTGATCGGCTACTGGTGGCGCGACCCCGAGCGCGGCTCCGCCGCCACCACGGCGATCCTCACCACCCGCACCGCGGACCTGGGCCTCTACCTGGCCGCCGGAGCGGCACTGGCGAGCGGTCAGGCCCCTTCCCTCGCCCTGGACGAACTCCCCGAGGTGACCGGCGCGTGGTCCGTCGTCATCACCGCCGGCCTGATCGCGGCCGCGTTCGGCAAGTCGGCCCAACTTCCCTTCAGCTTCTGGCTGTCCAGAGCCATGCAGGGCCCCAGCCCGGTCTCCGCCCTGCTGCACTCGGCGACCATGGTCGTGGCCGGGGCGTATCTGCTGCTGCGCCTTGAGCCGCTGCTCGCACACTCCGGTTGGGGCGGGCCGGTCGTGGCGTGGACCGGCGCGCTCACGGCCGTCGCTCTCGGCCTGGTCGCCGTGGCACAGAGCGACCTCAAACAGCTGCTCGCCGCTTCCACCTGCGCCCAGATCGGCTTCATGGTGCTGGCCGCCGGAGCCGGAGCGGTCACCGGCGGAACCCTTCAGCTCGTCGCGCACGCCGCCGCGAAGAGCCTGGCCTTCCTCGTCGCGGGCGTCTGGCTGACGACGTTCGGCACCAGAGCCCTTCCCGCCCTGCGCGGCGCGGCCCGGCGGCACCGCACGGTCGGCATCGCCTTCAGCGTGGCAGCCCTGACGCTGGCCGGCGTCCCGCCGCTGGCTCTGTGGGCGGCCAAGGACGTACTTCTCGCCGGCGCTCTGGAGGACAGCCCGGCCCTGTACGCCGTCGGGCTGGCCGGTGCGGTGATCTCCGCCGTCTACAGCGCCAAGGCCCTGTGGTTCGTCTGGCAGCCCGTTCCCGCACCGGAGGGCGGGCGGGAACCGCTGCCGGGGGTGACCCGGCTGCCGCTGCTGATCCTGGCCGTCGCGTGCGCCGCCCTGACAGCGGCGTCCTTCCCGCCCGTTCGGGACGCGGTCCAGCGCGTGCTCGGCGGAGGGCAGCAGCCGGAACCGCATGCGTGGGAGTTCGTCCTGTCCGGCGTGCTCGCGGTCGTCGTCTCGGCCGCGGTCTGGATGCGCGGGCCGCAGCTCCTCACGTTCCCCGCCCGCATCACGGCCTGGGGGTCCGACTGGCTGCGCCTGGAGAACGCGGCGACGACCCTCCTCGTACGTCCGGTCCTGCGCCTGGCGAACGCCCTTGCCACATTCGACGACCACGTCCTGGACCGTGCCGTCGAGAGCAGTGCCCGCGGATCCCTCGTACGCCGCGTCCTGCGCTTCGCGAACGGCCTTGCCGGGTTCGACGACCAGGTGCTGGACCGCGCCGTCGAGGGCGGCGGCCGCGGATCCGTCCGGCTGGCGCTGTGGACCAACGCACGTGTCGAACGCCTTGTCGACGGTTGTGTGGAGGGCGTGGCGGGCCGTTCCCGTGCGCTCGGCCGCCTGGCCCGTCGACCGCAGACGGGCCGGCTGCACCAGTACCTCGCTCAGACGGTCGCCGCCTTCACCGTCCTCGCCCTCGTCCTCGTCCTCGTGAGGTGACCGCCGTGCTCACGGCCCTCGTCCTGCTCCCGACCGCCATGGCGCTGCTCCTGCTGTGCGTACCCCGCAACGCGCCACGCGCGGTATTCGTGTCGGCCTGGGCGGCGACCGCCGCCGCCGAGCTGGTCCTGACGGTGATCGTCTGGGCGGGCTACGAGTACGGCGGGGGAATGCAGTACGAGAGCAGGGCCCGCTGGATCCCCAGCGCGGGCATCAGCTACCACGTCGGAGTCGACGGCCTGTCGTTGCCACTGGTGGCGGTCACCTGCGTGCTCTTCTCGGCCTGCGTCGCGTACGCGTGGCGCGAGACCCGGCGGCCCAGGGAGTTCGCGGCCCTGTTCCTCTTCCTCCAGACCACCTGCCTCGGCCTGTTCGTCGCCCTCGATCTGATCCTCTTCTTCCTCTTCTTCGACCTGTCGATCGTGGCGATGTACTTCATCATCGCCGGTTGGGGGCACAAGAACGCCGCCCGTGCCGCGCTGAAGTTCTTCCTCTACACCTTCACCGGCTCCCTCGCCCTGCTGCTCGGATTCATCGGCCTCTACCTGGCGGCCGAACCCCGTACCTTCGACATCGTCGAATTGACGAACGCCAACCCGCTGGCGGGGCGGACGACGTACGGCGCCCTCGTCCTGCTCGCCATCGCCGTGGGCCTGGCGGTGAAGACACCGACCGTGCCCTTCCACACCTGGCTGCCTCCCGCCCACACCGAAGCCCCGGCCGCCGGGTCCGCGATCCTCGCAGGGGTACTGCTGAAGATGGGCACCTACGGCTTCCTGCGCATCGCCATGCCCGTCCTGCCCGAGGCGTGGCGCGACCACGCCGTCGTGTTCGTGATCGTCGGTGTGATCTCCGTGCTCTACGGCGCGCTGGTAGCCCTCGCCCAGACGGACTTCAAACGCATGGTCGCCTACACCTCCGTCAACCACATGGGATACATCATCCTCGCGATCGGGGCGGCCGGGGCCGTCGGCGCGGACCAGGAGGCGGCCCGCCGTCTGGCCGTCACCGGCTCGGTCTTCCAGATGGTCAGTCATGGGCTGCTGACCGGGGCACTGTTCCTGCTGTCCGGTGTGCTCTACGAGCGGGGGCGTACGTACGAGATGTCGGCGTACTCCGGGATCGCGGAGCGGGCGCCGGTCTTCGCCGCGTTGACCGGGGTCGCCGCGTTCGCCTCGCTGGGCCTGCCGGGCTTCTCCGGGTTCATCGCCGAGTTCCAGATCCTCACCGGGAGCCTCGGTCCGGAGCCGGTGGCCACCTCACTGGCCGTCCTCGGGATCCTCCTCACGGCCGGCCTGTTCCTGCGCGCGTTCCAGCAGATCTTTCTCGGGCCGCTGGCTCTGCCGGTCGCCGCGCCGGGCGCGGACCGGCCGTTCCCGGACATCCGCCGCCACGAAGGAGTCGCGATCGTCCCCCTGCTCGCGCTGGGCATCGTCCTGGGGCTCGCTCCCCGCTTCGTCCTCGACGTCATCGAGCCCGCCTCGCGCGACCTGCTGGAGTTGCTCGCCCGATGAACGAGGTGACCGGGATGAACGAGAACCCCCTCGATCTCCTGCCCGAGGTGCTGCTCGCGGCATCGGCCGTGATCGGACTGCTGCTCGGGGCGTGGCTGCCGCGCAGCAGGCAGTGGCTGACCGGCGCCCTGGCCTGCGCCGCCTGTACCGCGGGGATCGTGACCGCCGCGCTCGCCGCGGCCCGCCCTGTGGAGACGGCGTTCGGCGACTCCTTCGCCCTGGACACGCTCACGGCCACCAGCAGGATCGTCATCCTCTCGGCCACCTTGCTCGTCCTCGCGCTCGCCATGCCCCGCATGCGCGCCGACCGGCGCGAAGCCGAGTTCTACGTTCTGCTCCAACTCGCCTCCGCCGGAGCTTTGATGATGGCCGGTGCCCAGGACCTGCTCCTCCTGGCAGCCGGATACCTGCTCGCCAGCGTGCCCGCCTACGCACTGGCCGGATTCCGCAAGGACGGCCCCGGCACCGAGGCAGCCCTGAAGTACTACGTGATCGGCGCGCTCCTCGGCGTCTTCATGCTCACCGGCATCACCGTCCTTCTCGCCGCAGGACGGGCCACGTCGTACCCGGCGCTGCGTACCGAGCTCGCCGCGGCGCCGGGAGGACTCGTGGCGGCCGGCACGCTGGGCCTGCTCGCGGGGCTCCTGTTCAAGGCCGGCGGAGTGCCCGGCCACTTCTGGGTGCCGGACGCCGTCCAGGGAAGCTCGGCACCGGTGGCCGCCTTCCTCACGACGATCCCCAAGATCGGCGCTCTGGTGGCGTTGTACCGGCTGGCCGTCGTGCCGCTCGCCGACGCCGATCTGCCCTGGGCCGGCCTGATGGCGGTCCTCTCGGTCGCCTCCATGACGCTGGGCAACCTGGCCGCGTTCTTCCAGCAGGACGTCAAGCGCCTCCTCGCCTACTCCACCATCAGCCAGGTCGGCTATCTCCTGCTCCCGGTGGCCGTCGCCGGACGCACGGACCTCGCTCAGGAAGCGCTGCTGTACTACCTCGCCGCTTACGCCTTGACCAACCTCGGTGCCTTCGCCGTGGTCTGCGCACTCCCCGACGCACGGACCATCGACGGCTACCGCGGGTTGGCGCGGACGCACCCGGCGCTGCTCGCCTCGCTCGTCGTCTGCCTGCTGGGCCTGGTGGGAACACCTCCGACCGCCGTCTTCCTCGGCAAGCTGGTAGCGTTCAGCGCGGCCTTCGACGGCGGCTACGCATGGCTCGCGGTCGTCGCGGCCGTCAACACGGTCGCCTCCCTGTTCTACTACCTGCGCTGGATCGCCCCGGCGGCCCGCACGCGCCGGCCCGGCACGGATCGAGGGACGGTGTCGCGATCAGCTGCCGTCGTCGCCTACGGCGCGGCCACTGGATCGCTCGTACTCGGTCTGTTCGGCGGGATCGTTCTGGACGTGCTCGGCGGTCCGTTCGCGGGCTGACCGCGCTGTCGGCGTCGCCCCATCCGGGTCCGAGCCCGGTTCCGGGGCGGTCGACCTGGGCCTGCGGCTGACGATCGGCCCCTCGGGGCAGCACGATGTCGTCGCCCTGCGCGAGGCGCACCACGGCTGGACCTACGCCTCCGACGCCGTCTCCACCCGAGCGTGCCCTTTTCGCCACCAGGCCGGGACCAAGCCGTGTCGCACCGGCCTCTCAAGCGTTCCTCCAGCGACCGCAGCAGGGATTGTCGGCCAATGGGCCCGCGCGCCCGCCCTGTTCGCGCGAGCCCGGACAGACCGCCGCCGCAGGTGCGGAGGATACTCTGCGACGGTGATCCGATCGTGGTCGAATTCGGCGACGCAAACGGTGGCCGTGCCGACCCACGTCTCCATCACGGCGCCCGGCGCGGCCGACAGAAGAACTTGTGGCATCGCGCACACGGCCCACTCAACACGGCACGACAGCGCAACCACGCCGCCCTCGCTGTGCGGTTGTGAAGAGAAGCGGACCAACTCGGATGTGCCACCCTGTCGCAAGTCCGCGCCCGCGCCGTGGGCACGACCGCACGCTCCTGACCAGTTGATACTCGGCCATATGCGCCCGGGACGAGTGAGAATTGCGCACTGTGTGCCACTTGTCGCCGACATCTGGCGCTGACTAGGCTCCCGCTCAATTTCACGCTTCGTGCACATTTTCGACACAGGGGGCCACCCCCGTACGGCGTGGCCTCCCAGCCGGGACGGGGGTGGGGAACGTCGACGCGTCACCGATCCGCCCGCCTTCCGGCCACCCCGTCCCGTCACACGACGAGCGCTCCCCCGCCGCCGGGCCGAAGCACAGCGCCGACCGGCCGGAGAAGCACAACCGTCCGCCCGGCCGGGCACACCGCGACCTCAGGATCCTGTGGTGGGTCAACGCGGTCGACGGGCTCGGCAGCCAGGCATCCGGACTGGTCCTCCCGCTGCTGCTCCTGGAGTTGGGGCACAGCCCCGGCACGGCCGGTTCGCTGGCCAGCACGGCCGCACTGACCGGAGTCGTCCTCGGACCGCTCGTGGCGATACCCGCCGACCAGGGACGGCGGCGACGACTGATGGCGGGGTCCGCGGCACTCGCGGCGCTGGGAACGGGCGTGCTGGCCCTGGTGTGCCTGGGCCGGCCCGCGTTATGGGTCGTGGTGGCGCTGGCCATGACGGAACGCCTGTGCGTCGTGGCCTACGAGGCCGCGTCACGCGGCGCCCTGGTCCGCCTGGCCACCACCGACGAACTGCCCCGCGCGGCAGCCGGCATGCAGGTCGGCGACCAGGTCGCACTCGTCGCGGGTCCGGCGCTCGGCGGCGCCCTCTTCCAACTCGCCCGGCCTCTGCCCTTCCTGGCGGACGCGTTGTCCTACGCAGCGGCCGCACTGGGCGTGCGGGCGATCCGCACGCCCCTGGACACACCTGCCGCCGATCACGGCGCGACGCCCGGCACCGGTTCCCGTCCGCGCAGCAAACGGACCGAACTGCTCGCCTCCGCGAAAGCCGGAGTGGTCACCGTCGCCGAATCACCGGTCCTGCGACTCGTCCTGGTCTGGACGTCGACGGCCGGGGGCGCACTGACGCTGCTGTTCTACACCGCGCTGTTCCGGCTCGGCTCCGACGCCCGCAGCACGGCGGCCGGTCTGGTCCTCGCCGCGTCCGGAGCCGCCGGCCTGCTGGGCTCACTGATGGCGGCCCGCGTCGTACGGCGGCTGGGCGCGACGCGGCTGCTGACTCTCACCGCCTGGCTGCTTCCGGTGCCCTGCGGCTCACTGCTGTGGGTGGACGGTGCCCTCGGCTGGGGAGCGGCGTTCGCCGGGCTGTCGCTGCTGGTGCCGCTGGTCACCGTGGTCCTGTCCAGCGTGGCCATCGCGTGCACACCGGCGGCCCTCCAGTCGCGGACCGCGAGCGTGCTCGGCTCGGTGTCCGCGCTGGCCGCGGCCGGAGCGCCGGCACTCGCCGCGGTGCTGGTGACCACCTGGAGTTTCCGCACTCCCGCACTGGTGTGCACCGTACTGTTCTGCTCGCTGGCCGTGTACACACAGGTGAGAGCCCCCGGGGTCCTGCGTGCGGGTTCCGCGGCTGTCGCCGGGCGCGGGGGTTGCGGTGAGTGACGCCTTCCAGGTCTTCCTCGGCGCCCTGCCGGAGGTGTGCCCGCGGGACGGGCGCCGCATGGTGCTGACGGCTGACGCCGACGGCCGCTGCGAGGTGTTCACGTGGAACGCGGCCACCCGTACGGCGCGGCAGGTCACCAACAGCCCCGAGGGCACGGTGCACTGTGCGATCGACGCCGAATCGTACGTGTGGTGGTTCGACGAGGACACCGCGGGCCGAGGGCACTGGTGGTTCCAGCCTTTCACCGGAGGACCACGGCTGCCCGGCCTGCCCGGAGCCCCGGCCGGCCGACCGCGCGGCCTGGCCGTGACGGACGGCGGGACGGTCGCCGCGGCGCTGGGGCTGGCGGACGGAGGCACAAGCCTGCTCGTGGGGCGGCGGGGCCGCGCCCCGCGCGAGGTCCTCCGCGTCGCCGGGGAGGGCAGCCTCGGCGGCATCGACCCCGAAGGCGAGCTGGTGGCCCTCGCCACGGTGTCCGACGGCACGGCGACCGTCACCGTCGTCACCCCCGACGGCCGGGTCGTCGCCACGCTGCCCGGCCCGGACGGCCCTGTCGGCAGATTCTGGTGCCGGGGCTTCTCACCGCGACCGGGCCGATCGGAACTGCTGCTGGTACACGAACGCGACGACCGCTACGAGTTGGCGACGTGGACCGCACGCCGCGGGCTGGTCACCCACTCCTGGTGCCGATTCGACACCGAGGTCACGGCACGCTGGTACCCCGACGGCGACGAGGTGCTGGTGCGTCAGGAACGCCACGGCCGCTCCCAGCTGCACCGAGTGTCCCTGCGGGCCCGCGCCCGCCGTGGGGTCCGCACTCCGGCCGGGAGTCTGCTGGACGCCGCACCACGACCGGGCGGCGGGCTGCACTACCTGTGGACCGACACCGCCCACCCGCCCGTGCTGCGCGCGACCGACGGCCTCGCGCTGCCGGCCCGCGGCCCGCAGCCGCAGGTGCCCGGGCAGCACACCGACCTGTGGACCCCGACACCGGACGGCCCGGTACACACCCTGCTCAGCCTGCCACGCCCCCTCGACAGCCGGCTCACCGGAACCGGCTCCGGCCCCGTCTCCCGTGCCGAAACCGACACCGCTCCCCCACCGGCCGTGTTCCTGGTCCACGGCGGACCCGCCGACCACGACCGGGACGCCTACGACGCCACCGTGCACTCCCTGGTGGCCTCCGGCTACGCCGTGGCACGCGTCAACTACCGGGGTTCGACCGGCTACGGGCCGCGCTGGCGGCGAGCCGTGGAGGCTGGTGTCGGCCACCCTCAAGTGGCCGACCTGGCCGCCGTACGGGCCGACCTCGTCCGGCGCGGACTCGTCGACCACCGGGCCACTGCCCTGTGGGGCGTGTCCTGGGGTGCCTACCTCGTCCTGCTCGCCCTCGGTACCCGCCCGCGGCTGTGGCAGGCCGGCATCGCGGTGAAACCCGTCGCCGACTGGGTGACCGCCCACCGGACGACCACGCCGACGCTGCGAGCGCTGGACATCCGCTGGTTCGGCGGCACCCCGGACCAGGTACCGGAGCGGTACGCCGACAGCTCGCCGCTCACCTTCGCGGCACAGGTCAGGGCACCCCTGCTCGTGGTCGGCGCGGACCGGGACGTCAAATGCCCGCCCGAACAGATCCGCAGCTATCTCGCCGCGTTGTCCGCCGCGGGCGTCACCCACGAACAGATGTGGCTGGACACCGGGCACGACGGCTACGACGGCGCCGCGCACGTCGCGGTACTGCACCGCTCCCTGACCTTCCTCCAGGCGCACCTGCCCGCACGGCGGCCCGCCACCCCCTCACGTCCCCCGGCACGTCCGGGAGGACCCCGGTCCCGCTGACGGAAACAGCGGGACCGGGTCGTGCACAGCACCACCCGCTCGAAGAGCACTCCGATCCGAGAAGGAGGACGACCGTGCAGAAGGACATCATCCACAACGACCCGCTCGCCGGCGACGAGGAGAACCGCAAGCCCGGCATCGGCATCACCATCACCATCCCCTTCCGTAACGCCGCCGAGAGCGACGACGAGGAGTGACCCACGGCCCGGCCGGCCCGTCCTGACACGGGCCGGCCGGGCTCCCTCCTCCGCGCTTCCCACCCTGTCGGCCGCTCGTGCGCAAGGAGCCCACCGTGCGCGTTCTTCTCGTCAACATGCCCTGGTCGCCCATCGACCTGCCCTCACTGGCGCTCGGCATCCTGAAACGAAGCGTCGACGAACGCGTCGACGAAGCCACCTGCGAAGTGCTGCACGCCAACCTGGAGTTCACCGACTGGATCACCAGCCGCACCGAGTTCACTGCCGAGGACTACGACTACTACGCCCTCTCCTCCTACTTCCTCGGCTGTGGTGACTGGGTCTTCTCCTCGGCGCTCTACGACGACCCCGCCTGGCGGGAGCCGGAGTTCGTCGAGACGATGACGCCGAAGCTGCGCCGCTCCCGGATGCGGATGACCCGGGAACTGCACCGGCTCGTACCGGAGTTCGTCACCGAGGTGGCCCGCCGCGTCGTCGAACTGCAGCCCGACGTGGTCGGGTTCACGTCCACGTTCCAGCAGAACACCGCCGCGCTGGCAGCCGCCCGGCACATCAAGCGCCTCGCCCCCCACATCGTGACCGTGATGGGCGGCGCCAACTGCGACGCCGAGCAGGGTGCCGCCGTCCACCGGAACTTCCCCTTCGTGGACTACGTGGTCCGCGGCGAGGGCGAGGACGCCTTCCCCCGGCTGCTGACCGCACTGCGGAACGGCGACCCGGCAGCGGCCGCCTCGGTCCCGGGGCTGTGCCACCGCACGGCGGGCTCGGCGCACACCGCCAACCCCATGCCGTCCCGGCCGCTGCCGCCCGCGGCCATCCTGTCCCCCGACTACAGCGGCTACTTCGAACGGCTCGCGGCGTCCGTGGCACGCAACTGGGTCGAGCCGAAGCTGGTCGTCGAGGGCGCACGCGGCTGCTGGTGGGGCGAGAAGCACCACTGCACCTTCTGCGGACTCAACGGTTCCTTCATGGAGTTCCGCAGCAAGAGCCCGGACACCTTCTACCGCGAGATCATGGACCTGGCCGAACGCCACCAGGTGCTCGACATGTACGTCGTCGACAACATCCTCGACATGCGCTACCTGTCCACCGTCCTGCCCCGCATCATCGACAGCGGCTACGACCTGCGCATGCACATCGAGATCAAGGCCAACATGCGCCGCCCGCAACTGCAAGTCCTCGCGGACGCCGGACTGATCTACGTCCAGCCCGGTATCGAGAGCCTCAACAGCCGCGTCCTGGACCTCATGGACAAGGGCGTCAGCGGCTGCCAGAACGTCCGCATGCTCCGCGACGCGGCGGAGACGGGGCTGTCGGTGTCCTGGAACTACCTGCACGGATTCCCCGGCGAGACCGCGGAGGACTACGAACCCGTCATCCGCCAACTGCCCGCTCTGGAACACCTCAACCCGCCGGTCGACCTGTCCGCGCGCATCGCCATCGAGCGGTTCAGCCCGTACTTCAACCGCCCCGAGCTGGGCTTCACCGGACTGCGCCCCGAGGAGCACTACCTGTTCACATACGACCTGCCCGAGGCCGAACTGCACGACATGGCCTACGTCTTCCAGGCCCCGGAACGCGGTATCACCGAGCCCACGGTGAATCTCCTCAACGACGGCATCGCCGCGTGGAAGAAGCACCACGCCGACGCCCGCCTGACCCACACCGACCTGGGCGACCGGATCGTGCTGGTCAGTCGGCGGCCGTGCTTCGAGTGGCGCACGATGCAGCTCACCGACCCGCTCGCGACCGCGCTGTTCCGGCTCCTGGACCAACCGCACACCCTCGTGGCGATGCACCGCAAGCTGAAGGCGGCCGATCCGTCCTGGGGCGCGCGCTGCACGCCCCAGGACATCGAGGCCCTGCTGGAGGAGTGGGTCGCGCACGGCGTGGTGTTCACCGACGCGGGCCAGTACGTGCACATCGCCCCCGCCGCCGTGAACCAGGACCTGCTGCGGCTGGACTACATGCGGCACGCCCACGCCCGTGACGAGGCCGCAGCCGATACCGCCGCCGGCGCCGAGCCCGCTCTGACCTGAACGCCGCTCCCCCTCACCTCCGGCTGCCCGACACCCCCTCCCGGCGCCCCGCCCCGCCCCGGACCGAAGGACCCCAGATGACCGCCACCGCACCGGACCTCGCGATACGCGCATGGCGCGACCTCGACCAACAAGCCCGTGACCTGCCGGGCATGTCACTGGGCCGCCTGCCGGTGGCCCCGGCGCCCCAGGACGCCGACCGTCTCTGGGCCCTCGGCGTACGTCACGCCGAGCTGGACACGGCCGTCGACCTGTCCACCGACGATCCCGTGACACATCGGCGGGCCGTCGACCGCCTGTGCCTGGTCCGCGACCTCACCGCTCGGGCGGTCTCCGTCGACTGGGACCTGCGACTGTCGCCGCAGCAGTCGGATCACCAGTGGAAGGTCCTGTCCCATCTGCAACCGCCCCGCACGATCGCCGGCCTGGAGGAGGCCGAGGACGCACTGCACGCCTGGCGTTCCCGGCACTACCTGTGCAAACTCGTCTGGCGCCAGGGGCCCGGGTTCGTCCAGATCCGTGACCGGCGCTGGGGAGACCTGCGCCGCTTCACCGCCGACGAGCCGCACTACCGCGAGGCCATCGCCCACCTCGCTCCGGGCGTGCACCACGCGGAGGTTCCCGCCGATGTACTGGAAGAGTTCACGGCCGAGCACCTGGTCCTGCGGGTCGGCGAACTGGCGTGGTGGCTGCCCTACCGTGTCTCGCGCTGGCTCCAGGAGGCCATGGCCGTATGAGGCCGCGAACCTGAGACGCCGCAGTTCCCTCCGGCTCGCGGTTCCGAGCAACGCCGTGGGTGGTGCGGCCGGTCAGAACCGGCCACACCACCCAACAGGTCTAGCGGGTTACCACTTGTCAGTACACCACTTGTTCGTCTCCGGGCCCGAATAGCAGGCACGCATCACGTAGCTGCTGGACGACCTGGTTGCGACACCTTCAGTGAAGTTGCTGGCCGTCGTGCTGTAGATGGACCGGGTGACCCAGTTCGCACCGCTGTCGGCACTGGACTCCAGCCAGATGGCACCTTGTCGGTCCGTCGGGTAGTTGTCCAACTTGGCCCAGGCGTACTGCGTGCCGTTGTAGGTGCCGTAGCGCAGCTGAACCTGGAACGCGCCGATCGGCGTCCACTCAGCGGTCGCCTTGTCCGGGATCGCAAGCACCTGATCCCGGCTGATCTTCTCCTGCGCGGCGCCGGCCGGTCCTGCGGAAGTGCCCATCAGCGTGCCCACCGCCAGCAGGGTGAGCAGGAACAGGCGACGTGACTTCAACATGGAACCCCTTGAGTGTCGATGATTGCGGCTACGCGGCGGAACGCTCGCTTCGTTGACCGACGGACTGGGCTCGCCGACAGATCTGCCCTGCGCCGTCCTGCTCGTCTGCCGGGACTCTGGACATGTGGTCACCATGACCAGTGCGATCACATCGTTCCTGCCGCCCAGCCGTGGCTGCCACGAGTTCCCCCGTGCCAACGGCTCGAAATGTAGTCCCTGCCTGGGACAGCGCACTCCTGACAGATGTCAGGGTCTCAACGCGAGGTCAGGAACTGCTGAGCGACGCTGCCGATCAGCTCCGCTTCCTCACCTCTCGTACTCGGCGAGGTAACGGAGCACCTTCTCGACATGGGGCCGCACGCGTTCGGGGACGCCGCCCTCCGTGATGACCGTGCGGTCGCTCGTGCGGTAGCCGGCCACCATCAGCGCGGGCAGGTCCTCTGCGGGCATCTTCTCCTTCTTGAACTGCTGGTCGAGCCAGCACACGTACAGCGACATCGTGGAGATCGCGTCCGGCGGCGACCGGAAGTCCTTGTCCCCGTCGCCGTCCCCGTCGACCGCCCAGGCCCGGAAGACCGAGGGCGTCCACATGGCGATGCCGTACTCCTCGCTGGCCGGGCGGGAGGCGTTCACGTCGAAATCGCTCTCCGCCTTGACCATGGCGGCGAGGAACGCGGGCGTGACCTCCGCGTCGGTGCAGCGGTGGGCCGCCTTCACGAAGACCGGTCGCAGGGCCTCGGGCACGTCGGAATCCTCCGGGATCTCCCCGGCGGCCGGGCTGTGCGCACCGGTGACGACAGCGGGTGTGCCGCGGCCTCGGTCGTCATCGTCGTCTCCCTGTCCTCCGCCGCTGCCGAGCAGCGTGGCTCCGCCGATGGTGGCGGCCGACACCGCGGCGAGCGCCGCGGCGACGACCGGCCGCAGGCGGCGTCTTCCACGCGGGCTTGCCAGTTGCTCGATGCGGGCAGAGAGGCTCTCGGCGGTGTGACGGAGGCGGCCCGCGTGGTCGGGTGCCAGACAGTCGGCGATGAGCCGGCGCCAGTTCTCGTCGAGTCCGTCGTCCAGACGCAGCGGTGCGGTGCCGCGGGCGTACGCCTGGGCGGCGAGCGAGCGGGCGCGGGCGGTGGCGCCGGGGAAGGGGTGGAGGCTTCCGGTGAGCACCTGGTGGGCCAGCACACCGAAGGCCCAGATGTCGGCCGTCGGCCGCACCATCGTCCCGTCGGCCCGGGTGCGCTGGGACCACCATTCGGGCGGCACATGGTCGAGTGTGCCGAGCGGTGGCACGTAGGCGTGGGTGCCGTCGAGTTCGGTGGCCAGGCCGAAGTCGGCGAGCCAGACCGCGCCGTCCGCGCCGAGCAGCACGTTGGCGGGCTTGAGGTCTCCGTGCACCCAACCGGCTGCGTGCATATGGCAGAGCCCGGCGGCGACACCGCGCAGGATCCGGACGGCGTCCGGGATCGGACCGCCCGTCCCGGCGCCGTCCAGCACCTGACGCAGGCTGGCCTCGGCACGGTCCATGACGAGCGCGATCGCACCGTCCAGCGCCGGCAGGTCCGGCGCGTCCACCGTGCACACGGCATGAGTACGTACCAGGTGGGGGTGGTCCGCCTCGGCGCTGAACCGGACCTCGCGCGCCACCAGTTCACCGAGCGTCGCGCGCTGACCGGGGGCCAACGCGCCGGTCGGCAGCACCTTCACCGCGGCGATCGTGCCGTCGGCAACCCCGCGGGCCTCGTACACGGTCCCCCAGCCGCCCGACCCGATGACGCCGGCCAGCTCCCAGCCGTCGATGCGGAAGCCGGCCGGCAGACGCGGTGTTTCGAGAGCGCCCTCTTCGGCACCTGAGGAGGTCATGCGTCGCGCTCCAGCGGAACGGGCCGTCTGCGGGACGGCAACAGGGCGAGGTGTTCCTCACGCACCAGGCCGAAGCGCAGGGCGAGAGAGGCAAGCCGGGCGCGCTTGGCGCCGGTGCGGGCACTGCCGCCGGCACCCACGTCGTCGCCGAGGTCCAGACGCAGCTTGGAGAAGGCCAGGTAGTCGATGTGGTAGTTCACCGCGGAGCGGGTCAGATCACGGCAGCTCTCCAGCGGACGCAGCCGCTCGGCTATGTCCCCCGCGCCCGGCAGCACGCCGTCCGAGGGGTGGCGCAGCCTCGGTTCGCACAGGGCCACCAGCACCAGGAAGTACTTCGCCGTCGCGTCGAGGGCGTAGGGATGCACGGTCAACTCCCCGGCCCCGGGCGCGGATTGTTTGTCCAGATAGGCGTGTTGCGGGGCGAACACCTTGAAATCGACGGTTCCGCACAACGCCGGCAGGACCACTCTGGAGAACTCGAACGGCACCGGCGCTCCGAGCCGACCGGGCGCGACGGTGATGTATTCGCCGGCACCTTCCAGGTTCTCGACGGCATACGCGGTGTCCCGACTGAAGTTCGACAGCCGCCAGTAGTCCTCGGCCGCCTCCAGCCGACCCGCCCGCCGCGAGACTCCCGGGTCGGGCAGAACGATGGAGACACCCCGGCCACCGGGCAGCCCGCGACCGAAGTCGGCCACGTCGCCGGGCCCCATGTGCAGTAACTCGGGCCCGCCGACGGCGGCATCATCCGGCCCGGACGAACCGGGTTGCTGCACAAGGATCGTTTCCATTCCGACATGTCCCCCGATGTGGTCGCCAGGAGTGTTGACGCGGTTCCTGTTGCCGCAGCCCCTGCGTCGCCGCACCGGGCCGGGCGTGTCTCACCGCCACAGTCGCCGCTTCGCGGCCTGCTGCGACCTGCCCCGCTCGGTCATCAATACGGAGGCGTCGACGGGCACCCTCGCCACGGGGCGGCGGCTTCTGGTCGAAAGCAGCACGGGTGGCATCGATGTCCGGACCCGACACCGCGGAAAGGTCGCATCCAGATGTGAGGGCGTGAAGCACGCCCATTAGGATGTTCGGCCGATCATTTCGGTTCCCGGCATCCGATCCGCGCCCTCGGCACCCTCGCGGGACCGGTCCCCGGCTCTGCCGGAGCTCCCCTTCGCGCGTGACCGTCGGCGCAGTGGTGTGCGCGTGCGGGCATCCTCAAGTGCGTTTGCGGGGTGCGGAGATCGCGACGACGGCGATGTCGTCGTGGTCTCCGTTGCCGATCCACTGCGAGGCGAGCATCTGGAGGTGCTCCACGATGGCCGCGGCGGGAGCTCCGGCGCATCCGGCGAGAGCGCGCGCCAGGCGTTCCTCGCCGAAACGGGTGCTGCCCAGCGGACCGCCCTTGGCTTCGGTGATTCCGTCGGTGTACAGCACGCAGGACTCTCCTGGGGCCAGCGTCAGGGTTGCGGTGCGGGCGCGGACGACCGGCAGTGCCCCTACGAGGGTGCCGCGGGTGTCGGCCGCCTCAACGGTGCCGCCCGTACGGACGATCAGCGGGGCCGGGTGGCCGGCGCTGGTCAGTCTCACCTGCACATCGTTGCCGCAGCGGACGGCGGAGGCGAGGACAAGGGTCGCGAACCGGCTGTGATGAGAGGTGAGCAGTGCCGTGTTGAGCAGGGAGAGCATGCGGTGGTGGTCGTCCGCCACGTGCAACAGCGCATGCAGGGTGTTGCGGATCTTTCCGGTGAGGACGGCGGCTTCAAGTCCCTTGCCGCACACGTCTCCGATGGCGACGAGTGAGGGCTCGCCGGCCACGGGGGCAGGGTGCACGTCGTAGAAGTCGCCGCCGATCCGCTCGTGGTCCGCCGAGGGGCGGTAACTGCCGGCGAAGTCGACTCCGGAGATCTCGCGCAGTGTGGGCGGAAGCAGTTCCCGCATCAGGACCTGGGTTATGGCCCTCTGCTCCTCGTACAGGCGGGCGGCCGACATCGCAGCCCCGGAACGTGCGGCGAAGAGGCGGGCGAAGACCTCTTCCTCGTCGGTGAAAGCGGCGCTGCACGCCTTGCGCAACAGGATCAGCGCGCCGGCCGGGACGCCGTGGCCGGGCAGCGGAGTGACGACGATCGCCCCGACCGGACCGAAGCCCTCGGGGATCATCCACTGCGGCGCCGTCGACGGGTCGAGCCATCGGGAGGGCACGGGCGGGAACCCGCGCAGGGCTTCGCCGAGGCCGGGTACATCGTCGGGGTCGATCGCTTCCAGTGATGCGGTGGGTGTACCGCCGCGCAGGCAGGTCACCACCGGCAGTCGGTGACCGCGGGCCGGCGCGATGGCCAGGGCCGCGTCGGCGAGACCCTCAGCGGCCATCTGCGCGGTCACGTCCATGCAGCGGCCCAGGTTGAGGGAGGAGAGCAGCCGGCTCGACGCGTCGGCGAGGAACGCGGTCCGCTCCCGTTCCGTGTGCAGCGCCTCACGGGCGAGCTGGTGGTCGGTCTCGTCCTTCAGCCACCATGCGACCGATCCGTCGTCCCGTAGGCTCGGGTGCGCCTCGAAACGGCGCGCCGCGATCACACCAGTGGGCGCGACGGCCGACTCCTGTTCGGTCCTCGGGCCGGGCAGGCGGAGTGCGTCGTGGGCCACGGCCAGCCAGGACGGAACGACGTCGGCCAGGCAGGTTCCCGGGTGGGCCCGGGGCAGGAGAGCGCGTGCGGCGTCGTTGCGCTGCACGAGAATTCCCGCCCGGTCACAGACCAGCACCGGGTACGGCGCGCCGCGCCACGGGAAATCCGGCTCCGCCGCAGCTACGGCCTGCGCTCCGGTAGCGACCAAATGTCGAGGATCCGCTGAGCGGATCCCTCACCTCACCCACCCATAAAGAATCATTGTCTTCAGGCAACAATCCCTCGGGAGACGCCCTCCTGGCAACTCGCGCCACGGTCCACCCCACCATCCGCACAACTGTGGAGGAAGCGTGACGGGCGCCAGCCCGCCTCAGCGCCCCGTTGACCGCTCGGCTCCGGTGCGGCCACCTCTCGACGGAATACCCCCTGGGGTATCCCTGTTATGGTGAGTACCGAATACCCCCCGGGGTACACCGATTCTCGTGAGGAGCCGCAGTCGTGTTCTTCGTCGACACCCTTGAATTCGAGGGCCTGGGCAACCGCAGCTACCTGGCCGGCGGTGCCACTGCCGCGGTGGTCATCGATCCGCCGCGCGACATCGACCAAGTGATCGCCGCCGCCGCCAGGCGCGGGGTGCGCATCGCGTACGTGGCGGAGACCCACGTGCACAACGACTACGTGACCGGTGGCCTGGAGCTGGCCCGCGTCACCGGCGCCTCGTACCTGGTGCCGGCCGCGGCGCACGTGTCCTTCGCCCGCACCCCGGTCGCCGACGGCGACACCGTGGCCGTGGACGCGGGTCTGGTCCTGCGTGCGATCGCCACTCCCGGGCACACCCCGCACCACACCTCCTACGTACTGGAGCAGGACGGGCGCGGCGTGGCGGCGTTCACCGGCGGATCGCTGCTGATCGGCACGGTGGGCCGCCCCGACCTGGTGGAGCCCCGGCTGACCGAACAGCTGGCCCGGGCCCAGCACGCCTCCGCCCACCGCCTGGCCACCGAGCTGGACGACGAGGTGCCGGTGCTGCCCACCCACGGGTTCGGCAGCTTCTGCTCCTCCGCCCAGGCCGAGGGGGACGCGACCACGATCGGCAAGGAACGCACCAGCAACGACGCCCTCACCCTGGACGTGGACACCTTCGTCCAGCGCATGCTCGCCGGGCTGGAGGACGTGCCCGCCTACTACGCGCACATGGGCCCGGCCAACGCCGCCGGCCCCGCCCCCGTCGACCTCACCCCGCCGCGCCGTGCGGACGCGGGGGAGATCTCCTCCCGGCTGGCCGCCGGTGAGTGGGTGGTGGACCTGCGCAGCCGCATGGCCTTCGCCGAGGGGCACGTGGCCGGCTCGTTCAACTTCGAGGGCGAGGGCAAACTCGCCACCTACCTGGCCTGGCTGATCCCCTGGGGCAAGCCCGTCACCCTGCTCGCCGACACCCCGCGGCAGATCGCGGACGCGCAGCGGGACCTCGCGCGGGTGGGCATCGACCGCCCGGCCGCCGCCGCCACCGGCACCCCGGCCGACTGGGTCCCTGAGGGCGAGCCGCTGGCTTCCTTCCCGCGTGCCCGCTTCGCCGACCTGGCCCAGGTGCGCGAGCGCGGCGACGAGGTGGTCGTGCTGGACGTGCGCCGGAACTCGGAGCGCGCGGGCGGCTCCATCGACGGCTCGGTCCACATCCCCATCCACGAGCTGCACGGCCGGATCGGCGAAGTGCCGGACGGCACGGTGTGGGTGCACTGCGCGGGCGGGATGCGCGCGGCGATCGCCGCCTCGCTGCTCGATGCCGCCGGGCGCGATGTGGTCGCCGTCGACGACGGCTTCGACGCCGCGACGGATGCCGGGCTGCCCCTGACCTCCGCCTGAGATCGGCCGTCCCTCCGCAAGAAAGGAAGCCTGCGATGTTCCTCTTTCGCCGAAACGGGCCTCGCGTCACGGTCGACGAGGCACACAGCCGTACCAGCGGCGACCGGCCTGACGCCGTCCTGCTGGACGTCCGGGAGAAGCCCGAATGGACCGCGGGCCACGCCCCGGGCGCCGTCCACCTGCCCCTGACGAAACTGGTCACCGGCGCCACTGTGCCCGCCGAGGCGCAGGACCGTCCGCTGGTGGTGATCTGCCGCAGCGGACACCGCTCCCAGCAGGCGGCGAAGCTCCTCACCGAACGCGGAGCGCACGCGGTGGACGTCGAGGGCGGCATGAACGCGTGGGCCGCCGCCGGACATCCCGTCGTCGACGAACGCGGGAACAGCGGCCGGATAACGTGACCGTACTCGTTCTCGCCCTCATCGCCGGGGCCGTCATCGGTCTCGCCCTCGGAGCCCTCGGCGGCGGCGGCAGCGTCCTTGCCGTGCCGGCACTGATCTACCTGCTCGACTTCAGTCCGGCCGACGCCACCACCGCCAGCCTGATCATCGTCACCGCCACCTCCGCCACCGCCCTGTACGCCCACACCCGCGACGGGAACGTGGCATGGAGGACAGGAGCGATGTTCGCCGCGGCGGGCATCGTCCCCGCCTTCCTCGCCGGCGCTGCCGCAGGGAGCCTGCCCGAGGCGGTACTGACGTCGGCGTTCGCGATCATCGCCGCGCTGGCGGCCCTGCGCATGCTGCGTCCGTCCACGTCCGAGCCGCCGGACCGAATCCGTCCCGGCAAAGCGGCCGGCGCCGGCGCCGGACTCGGCGCCGTGACGGGCTTCCTGGGGGTCGGCGGAGGATTCCTCGCCGTGCCCGCCCTGGTGAGCGTCCTGGGCCTGGCCATGCGCCGGGCGGTGGGCACCAGCCTGCTCGTCATCACGGTGAACTCACTCGCCGCACTCGCCGCTCGCACCGGCACCAGCAGCGGGCTCCGCTGGGAGATCATCGGCCCCTTCACCGGAGCCGCGATCCTCGGTGCCTGGGACGGCAAGCGCCTCGCGGCGAAGATCTCCGGCACCACCCTTCAGAAGATCTTCGCCGGCGTACTGCTGGCCGTGGCGGCCTTCATGCTCGTCGACGTGATCGCCTGAAGACGAGAACGGCCACCAGCCCGAACGAGGGTCCGACCAGAGTCCGACGACCCCGGAGAGCCACTCCAGCCGGCCACACCCCTCAGGACCGCCTTCCGCCCGGCCCCCGCCGGACCAAGCTCAGCACACCCCGACACACAAGGATGACACCTGCCATGACCAACTCCCCCGCCCTCGCCACCGGCGAGGCACGCACCCGCCTGCACGAACTGACCGTCATCGACGTGCGCACCCCGGGCGAATACGCCGCCGGACATCTCCCCGGCGCACTCAACGTCCCCCTCGACCAGATCCAGCGCGCGCTGCCCGACATCCGTCACGCCGCCGACCGCGGCGACGTCCTGGTCGTCTGCGCCTCCGGCGCCCGCTCCGAGAACGCCTGCAAGATCCTCACGGAGAACGGCATCACCGCCGCCACCCTGTCGGGCGGCACCGGAGCGTGGGCGGCCGACGGCCACGAACTCCACCGCCCCCAGGGCGCCTCGCGCGCCACCTGGGCCATGGAGCGGCAGGTGCGACTCACCGCAGGAGTGATCGTGCTGCTCGGCCTGCTCCTCGGGCTCGTCGTCCACCCCGCCTTCCAGCTCATCTCCACCGGCATCGCGGGCGGCCTGGTCTTCTCCGCCCTCACCAACACCTGCGGCATGGCCGCCATGCTCGCCAAGCTCCCCCACAACCGCCCCCGCGCCGCCGACCTCGACCGCACGCTGGCCGCGCTGCGCAACCGCTGAACCCACCACCAGGGGGAGGGATCCGGCTCCGGATCCCTCCCCCTTCGACAGCCGAGGATGCGGCCGACCGCTCCGCACAGGGCCGGTGATCCGGCCTCGCGGCACCACAGTTCACGCCAGAGAGAGAAACAGCTTCTCCAGCCGCGTACGCATCTGCTCCCGGTCACCGGAAGCGGCCATGTCCGCGTCGGTCAGGCAGTGCTGCAGCCCCGTGGCGATGATCGCGAAGCCTGCCTTGTCCAGAGCCCTGGACGCCGCGGCGAGCTGGGTGACGACGTCCTCGCAGTCCCGCCCCTCCTCGATCATCTTGATCACACCGGCGATCTGGCCTTGCGCCCTACGCAGCCGGTTGACCACCGTCTTCAGTTCCTCAGCCGCCATCGCCAGTTCCACGACCCACACTCCTTCGAGATACCCCCTCGGGTACCCTACCCAAAGGGGTAACCCCGACCGGGCCACGGAAAGTCCCCGCCGCCCACCGCCACCAGCGAAACCCACGGATTGAGCACCGCCCCGAGGCTCTCCGCGTCGGCCTTCCCGAAACTTGATCCACGGCGTCGGTGCTGTGCCCGGCACGGTGGTGATCGGCCACGGCGTGGCCAACGGCCTCGCGGATGGCCCGGGCCATCCGGCCGCCCGGGGGGCCGCTCGGGCCTGGCCCCGGCGCCCGGGCTCGAGTCCCCATCCGTATCTGCCGAATACCTGTGCAGGGCGGCCCGCCGGTACGGAAGCCCGCCCGCACAGCTTCCGGATCCATGACTGACGGAGTGACACGCGTGGACATCAACGAGGTGCTGCTGCCCGGGGTGGGGCTGCGGTACGAGTTCGTCAACCGCGACGGCGACCGGATCGGCGTCGTCGCCCGGCGGTCGGGAGACTTCGAAGTCGTCGTCTACGAGGGTGCGGATCCCGACGAAGCACGGGCCGTGCTCCGGCTGACCGAGGAAGAGGCCGACGCCCTCGCCGAGATTCTCGGTGCCCCGCGCATCGCCGAACGCTTCGCCGATCTCACCAGAGAAGTACCCGGCCTCAGTGCCGGGCAGATCGAGGTGGCGGCGGGTACTCCGTTCGCCGGCCGGCCACTCGGGGAGACCAGGGCGCGGACCCGGACCGGTGCGTCGGTCGTGGCGCTCGTCCGGGGCGAGGAGGTCATCCCCTCCCCGGGTCCAGGACATGTCCTGCACGCCGGGGACGTACTGGTGGTGATCGGAACCCACGAGGGGATCGCCGCGGTGGAACAGATCGTCCGGGGCTGAACCTGTGCACATCTCCATCCCCCTGCTGCTGGAGTTGGGGATCATCCTGGCCGCGCTGAGTCTGCTCGGAGCGCTGGCGCGGCGCTTCGCGCTGTCCCCGATCCCGCTGTACCTCCTCGCCGGACTGGCCCTGGGCGAGGGAGGCATCGCGCCGGTTCAGGCGGCCGGTGCGTTCGTGGAGACCGGCGCGGGAATCGGGGTGGTGTTGCTGCTGCTGGTCCTCGGGCTCGAGTTCACGATTCCCGAGTTCACGGTCAGTCTGCGCCGCCACCTGCCCTCCGCCGTGCTCGACCTGGTACTGAACGCGGCACCCGGCGCGGTGGCGGGATGGCTGCTCGGGCTCGACGCCGCAGGGGTCCTCGCGCTCGCCGGCGTGACCTACATCTCCTCCTCCGGCATCATCGCCCGGCTCCTCACCGACCTGCGGCGGATGGGCAACCGGGAGACCCCCGCGGTCCTGTCCGTGCTGGTCCTGGAGGACTTCGCGATGGCCGCCTACCTTCCGCTGCTCGCTGTCGTCGCCGCCGGCGGCACGTGGCGGCAGGCACTGCTGGGCGTGCTGCTGGCCCTCGGAGCGGTGCTGGTCGCGTTCACCGTGTCGTACTGGTGGGGGCACCACCTGGGAAGGCTGCTGGCGCATCCGGAGGCTGAACAGCTGCTCCTGCGGGTCCTGGGCGTGACACTGATCGTCGCGGCTCTCGCCGAGACCGTCCACGTCTCCGCCGCGGTGGGGGCCTTCCTCGTCGGGCTGTCCCTGACGGGAGAGACGGCAGAGCGAGCACGGGAGGTGCTGAGCCCCCTGCGGGATCTGTTCGCCGCGGTGTTCTTCCTCGCCATCGGTCTGTCCGTGCACCCGGACACGCTGCTTCCGGTGCTGCCCGCCGCCCTGTTGCTGGCCCTGGTCACCGCACTGACGAAAGTGGCATCCGGCTGGTACGCCGCACGGCGGGACGGTGCGGGACGCCCGGGTCGGCTGCGGGCGGGGACGGCGCTCATCGCCCGGGGTGAGTTCTCCATCGTCATCGTCGGCCTGGTCGGAGTACGCCACGACCGGCTCGGTGCCCTCGTGGCCGCCTATGTCCTCCTGCTCGCCGTGGCCGGCCCCACGATCACCCGCTTCTCCCCTGCACGCCCGCCGTCCCAACCCGGCAAACCGCGCCGCTTCACAACGCCGGAGTGAGCGCTCCCTGCCCGGCACAGCGCAGGCCGGGCAGGGGAGGACGCCGGCATGCCCGACCGGCTAGACGAGTAGTTCCAAAGTGGGGTGTGGTTGCGGCCCGGCAGGCAACCGGGCAGCCCAAGGGTCAGGCGCGGCGGGCGGCCCAGACGGTGCGCTCGGTGCGTACGGCGAGGTCGTCGCGGTGCAGGATGCTATGTGGGCTGTTGACGTCCAGGAGTTCATCGAGGGCGGCGAGGTCCTCAGGGCTGAGTGCGGGTGCGGCGGCGCCGCGGATGCGTTGCAGGCCAGCCTGGGCGTAGCGGCCGACGGCCGCGCTGCGGTTGCCCTCGATGTTGACGGTGACGGTGCGCTCGCCCTCGACGGCGAACCCGGCGGCGGCCAGCATCGGACCCCAGTCGGCGCCGCGGTGCGGGACGTGTTCGGCGTGGAAGCCGTCGGTCGCGCAGTGGGCGCGCTCCTCGAGTCCCGGTCGGCCTTCTGGGGCGTCGGTGGGGAGGAAGCGGGGGAAGCCGTCCAGCTCGACGACGGCGAACAGCCCGCCCGGCGCGAGGAGTCCGTGGACGCTGCGCAGTGCGCGGTCGGGGTGGGCCATGTGGTGCATCAACGCGGAGGCCCACACCAGGTCAGGTGTGCCGAGGTCGGGCCAGTGACTGGTGTCGAGGTCGGCCTGCACGGTGCGCACCCGGTCCGAGACGCCGCGGGCGCATGCCTTCTCGCACAGGAGCTCCAGGTGGCCGACCGAGGCGTCGACCGCGGTGACGTGCGTCTCGGGGAAGCGTTCGAGGAGTGCGAAGGTGCCCGCGCCAGTGCCGCAGCCCAGGTCCACGATCTGGCGCGGCTCGACCTTCAGTGGCAGCCAGGCGGTGATGGATGCGAGGTGCTCGGCGAGGACCTCGGCGTCCAGGTCGAGGATCTCCGCCTGCCCGTGGCCGTGCCCGCCGTGTTGGCCGCTGTGGCCGTGGGGAGTGTGCTGGTGCGCTTGGGTCATCGCGCCACCGTAAGACGGTCATGCGCATAACGCACGCCCGCTTGCGGTATACGCAAGAAGATGGCTCGGCGTGCTGCCCGCCACGCAAGATCGCATCCTCGCACGGACGGGCGACACGGCCGGGAGCCGCTACTCGCAGGGCCCCTGCGCGTCGTCACACTCGCCGCTGCCGCCGGTGTCGCGCTGGTGGCCGCGGCGGGCGTCGCGGTCGAAGATGCCCATGATCTCGCACGGGCCACCCTCGGCCCCGATCGCGTGCGGCATCATGGTGGGGAACTCGGCGGCCTGGTTGGTCTCGATGCGGAACCGGCGGTGGCCGAGCATGAGGATCGCCGTGCCGGAGAGCACGACGAGCCATTCGCGGCCGGGGTGGGCGCGCATGCGGGCGGCATTGTCGGGCGGTGGTTCGGTCATGCGCTGACGCACGACGCTGATGCCGGGGTCACCCTTTACGGGCCAGCGCATCAGGCCGTGGGTGCCGTCGATCATCGGGCTGATGACGACATCGTCGGCGGCGTTCTCCACGAGCTGGTCCAGGGTGGTGTCCAGGGCGCGGGCGAGGGTGACGAGCTGGTCCAGGGCGAGGCGGCGTTGTCCGTTCTCGATGCGGCTCAGTGAGGACTGGCTGAGGTTCGCGCGCGCGGCCAGTTCTTCCAGGGACCAGCCCTGAGCGACGCGCAGCGCGCGGATCCGCTTGCGTACGAGGCTGTCCAGCGCCCCATCTTCTTGCGTCATAGGCAACATGGTATGCCCGTTCCGCAATACGGGCTTAGCGTCGAATGCGACCGCGCCCAGCGGTCCGCGCAGCCCCCCTCTTTGACCGGCCTTGTGCCGGCGCGCTGATTCCGCATGCCCTTTTTGAGAGGAAGTCATGAGTAGCAACCAGCCTCCCCGGACGAAGGCCCTACCAGTCGACGGCGGGCGGACGCCGGATGCGCGTGAGCTGCGCGCAATCCTGATAGCCGTCTCGATCGCGCTGATGGCCGTCATCGCGTCGGTGTCCGGCCTGAACGTCGCCCAGACCCACCTGGCCGTCGAGTGGGGCGCCTCGCAGACCACTGTCCTGTGGATCATCAATATCTACACCCTTGCTCTGGCCGCCCTGCTGCTGCCGCTCGGTGCGATCGGTGACCGATTGGGCCGCAAGCCCATGCTGATCACCGGACTGATCATCTTCGGCGCAGCCAGCGTCGTCGCCGGGCTCGCCCCGTCGGCCGCAGTGATGATCGGCGCTCGCGTGGCCACGGGCGTCAGCGCCGCGATGATCATGCCGATCACGCTGGCCGTCATCACCTCCACGTTCCCCGAGGAGGAACGGGGCAAGGCTATCGGTGTGTGGACCGGCGTTGCTGGAGGCGGCGGCATCCTGGGCATGTTCCTCTCCGCGTTCCTCGTGGACGTCGCGGACTGGCGGTGGCTGTTCGCGCTGCCCGTGGTACTGGTCGTCGTCGCGCTGGCGATGACCCTGAAGTCGGTGCCCAACTCCCGCGAACGCTCCACCCATTCCTTCGACACCATCGGCGCATTGGTGTCCACCATCGCCGTGATCGGACTCATCTTCGTCCTGCAGGAAAGCCCTGAGCGCGGCTGGACCGACCCCGTCTCCCTGATCAGCCTGGCCGTCGGCGTCGCCGCCGCCATCGCCTTCGTGGCTTGGCAGGTGCACCGCCGCGACGCATCACTGCTGGACGTACGCCTCTTCCGTGAGCGCGGCCTGGCCAGCGGCTCCATCACACTGCTCGTCGTCTTCGGCGTCCAAGCCGGCATCGCCGTCGTCCTCTTCCCGTTCTTCCAGGCCGTGCTGGGCTGGTCGGGCCTGCTGTCCACCGTGGCGATGATGCCCATGGCCATCATGATGATGATGACCTCCGGCCTGGCCCCCAAGATGGCCGCCAGGATCGGCGCCCGCTCCACCATGACCGTGGGCATCGCCCTGTCCACCCTCGGCCTCGCACTGATGGCGCTGTTCGTCTCCGTCGACGGCGGCTACCTGTCCATCCTCGTCGGCATGCTCACCATGGGCATCGGCATGGGCCTGTCCATGACACCCTCCACCGAGGCCATCACCAGTTCCTTGCCCCGCGCCAAGCAAGGTGTGGCCTCCGCCCTCAACGACGTCACCCGCGAATTCGGCACCGCCCTGGGCGTCGCAATGCTCGGCGCGCTGTTGGCCAACGGCTACCACAGGGCCATCGACGACAAGCTCGGCAGCATCCCCCACAAGGCCGCGGACACCGCACGCGAAGGCATCGCCAACGCCGTCGAGGTGGCCCCGAGCACCGGCAGCCACGCCCCGGACCTGATCCGCACTGCGCAGCAGTCCTTCGTCGACGGCTGGCAGCAGGCCATGTGGGCAGGCGTCGCCGTCATGGGCGTGCTGCTCGTCTACGTCGTTATTCGCGGGCCGAAGGGCTCAGACCCCGCCATCACGGACGGGGCGGAGACCACGGAGATCGTCGCCGTCCGATGACCGCGTAACAACTGGGCGGATCATCCGTCAGGCGTTGGGCATCGCGCTACCGCGGTGCCCAACGCTCCAGCTCAGCAGCGCACGTCGCAACGGGGACACCTATGCCGAACAAGCGCCTGGACGCCTTCATTACCGGACTGTACGTGAAGATCGACGACGAGCTCACGGAGACCTGATGGCTGGGCAGGCCCCCGCAGTTGAGCGACTCCGAGCTCGTGTGCCTCGCGGTGGCACAGGCTCTGCTGGGCTTCGCCTCGGAGGCCCGCTGGCTGCGGTTCGCCCGCACCAACCTCGCGTCGATGTTTCCGTATCTGCCCCAGCGGCCCGGATACAACAAGCGGCTTCGCTCGGCGTTGCCGCTGGTCAAGATAGCAATCCGACTGCTGGCCACAGACACGGACTTCTGGTTCGACAACCACTGGATCGTGGACTCGACACCGGTGCCGTGTGGGATGTCCCGGCCGACCGCGAAGCGGTCGGAGATGGCCGGCTGGGCCGGATACGGGTACTGCGCCTCGCATTCGCGGTTCTTCTGGGGCCTGCGGCTGTTCCTGGTGTGCACGCCGATCGGGATGCCGATCACGTGGGCGCTGGCGAACCCAAAGATCGACGAGCGGGAGGTGCTGGCCGCGATGCTGGACCGCGAACCATCCCTGGCCAAAGACCGGCCTGGCCTGCTCGTCATCGCGGACAGGGGCTTCGCCTCGAAGGAGTTCGAGACTGATCTCGCCTTCCGAGGCGCCGAGTTGCTCCGCCCATCCTTCAAGCGGGAGAAACGCCGCAAGGGCGAGTCGCTACTGAAGTCGGTACGGCAGCTGATCGAGTCGGTCAACGACACGCTCAAGGGCCAGCTCGATCTGGAACAGCACGGTGGACGGACCTTCGAGGGCGTTGCCGTCCGCGTCGCCCAGCGCATTCTCACGATGGCCGCCGCGATCTGGCACAACCATAAGTCCGGTGCCCCCGTCCTGCGGTCCCCGACCGCGTACGACCACTAACCACATCGGAACTACTCATCCAGGAGACCCACGCTCCGGTCATCTTCTGTACCGCTGAACCGTCAAGGTCCTTAAGCTTGGTACCGGCGAAAGCGCGCGCATGGTCCGAAGTCAGCACACGCAAGGCGGGCTGCTCTGTGGCAAGCAGGTCGACCAGAATCCGAGCGACTTCCATCGGTGCCTGCGCGTCGGCGAAGGCGTTGCGGGTGCGTTCGGGGCAGGAGGACAGGGCCGGGGCGTACGGCCCCATGTCCGGCACGTTGTCGTGGAGACCCACATTGCTGACGAACTCGCTGGCCACAGCGCCCGGCTCGACGACGCTCCCGGATACGCCAGTGGTGGCCGCAACCGGGGCCAGAGACTCCATGAAGCCCTCGACCGCGAACTTGGCCGCACAGTAGGCCTCGTTGAAGGGCTGCCCGACGGCCCGTACGTCCTCGACGCTCTCCCGCTCCAGGTGCCTACGTGCCCGGCACCGGCGTCGTTGACGAGAGCATGCAACGGGTCAAGACCGGCAAGGCACGCGTCGACGGAGACGGGGTCGGTCACATCCAGCGCCCGGACGTCTACGGAGACACCGGCATCCTGGGCCGCCGCTTCGAGCAAGCCGGACTTTCCCGTGTCCCGCGTGGTGGCGACCACGTGCCATCCGGCGCGCGCCGCGGCGACAGCGGTGGCAAGGCCGATTCCCGAGGACGTTCCGGTGATGAGGACCGTTCTGATGCTCATCCGAGTGAGACCCTTCACCGTACGGGCTCCTTAAATCCCCGGTGTGCGCCGCTCCACCGCCACCAGCAGCGGGGCCGCCTGCTCCCACACATCCTCGGGAACAAGATCATCATTCACCCGGGACACCCTGCCGCCCAAGATCGGCAAAGGCAAGGGCCCAACCGGAAGGGGCGGCGACGCAAGACGACCTGGTGGCCGGCGTGGCAGCTGGGTTCTGTCCCGGTGAGGCGGTCAGCGCGTCGAACGCTTCTCGCCTCAGCTCGACTGCCGGTCGAGTTCTTCCGGTGGAGTCGGCGCCCCCTGTGGGGTGAGCGTCACACCAGTACGACGACCAGGCCGACGGCTGCCGCGCCGGCGATCAGGGCGGCGGCCGCGGCGGCGGGGCCCCGCCGGTCGGCGGGAAGACGGGGGAAGAGCCGTGAAAGCGCGCCGAGGATCGCAAGCGGGGGTGCGGCTCGCCAGACGTCGCGACCGGTTCTGCTTCCGGCGGCGGTGACGATGCCCGGGAGGTGTCCGACGGCGCGGAGCAGTGGCCTTGCCATGGCCCTGCTGCGGCCGTGGACGGCGTTCCCGGACTCCGCCTGTGCCAGGGCTCGGTGCAGGGCCGTCTCGTCGTTGGCCCAATGGGCGCGGAAGGTGATGGTTCCGGTCGTGTCGATGAGGTAGGCGGAGTTCGGCTTGGGGGTGAAGGCGCGGTGCAGGGTGCCGTCGAGGTCGTCGACCGCGACCTCGAAGGGGATGTCGTGATGGTCGCGCAGCTGCTGTGCGTGCCGGTGCTTCTCGGCGGCGGTGGCCGGTTGGCGGATCGTCTGTCCGGGGTGCGCCTCACGGGTGTTGACCAGGACGAAGCGGACCTGCTCGCCGAATCGCGCGTGGAGTCGCTTGAGTACGGGAACCGCGCTCTCCGTGACGGGGCAGGTCCTTGATCCGAAGACCATGAGCACCGGCCGTCGGCCGATTGCGCGGGAGGTGAAGCGGCCTCCGTCGAGGGTGGGCAGGTCGAACTCCGGCAGACGGTTGCCGGGGCCGAGGGCGTCGCGGCCGAATGTCATGTCGTCGATCAGCAGCCGCGTGCGGAAGCGTTCGAAGCGGTAGTCCGGGCCGGATTGCCGCGCGGGAAGGTGCGGGTCCATGGGTACCTCTCGGTAGAGTCGCCCGTTGACTTGACCGTTCGGTCAAGTCAACGGGTACGGAGAACGGGGAACGGGGCCCCTCGCGGGGTGGTCACCCCCTGCGGCCGGATCGCTCACCGGCCGGAGGGGGCTCAGGTGGTCGGGATCTGGATCAGCGCGCGGATCGCCGTCCGGGACTCGGCGACGAGCGCGGGCCTGTCGTACGCCTTGGCCATGAGAGTGACGCCCTGGAGGTAGGACAGCGCGCGCAGGGCTGCGGCGTCGGGGTCGCCCACCGGCGGGAGCTGCTCTCTGAGTACGGCCTCGGCGATGGCGTCGCGGAAGTACCGCCGCCACGCGGTCAGGATCTCGGCGATTCTGGCGGACGCCTCTCCGGGCCGTCCGGACAGTTCGAGGGCGAGGTTGCCGATGGGGCAGCCCGGCACGACGCCCATGCGGTCCCGGGCCCCGGTCAGCATGCCGGCGAACCCGGCGACGAAGTCGTCGATCCGCTCCAGCGGTGGCGCCTCACTGCCGAACGCCTCGTCCAGGAGCGCCTTGAGGAGTTCCCAGTTCGCGTCGATCACGGCGAGACCGACGGCCTCCTTGGAGGGGAAGAAGTGGTACAGACTGCCGCGGTGCACGCCCGCCTCGCGGCACAGGTCCCCGATGCCGACCTCGGCGAACGACGAACCGTGGATCAGCGCGCGCGCCGTCCGAACGAGGCGAGTGCGGGTGTCGTCCGTCATCAGCCCTCCACTTGACTGGTCGGTCAACCGTAGAACCTGGTTGACCGACCAGTCAAGCGGTAACCCTTCCACGGCGGGGCCCAACCGGGCGAACGCGGGCGGCCTGTTACGCCTCGTGGGCGAACCCGATCGAAACGCACTCCGCCTCTCGCCGCGGGGACAGGGAACCTGGCGCACGTTTCATCGCAGCACGGCCTGCGCCGCGGATCCGTCTGGCCTACTTGACCAAGCGGAAGGCGGGGTGCCGCACCCAGCTCCGCAGGAACTCCGCCGTGCTCAGCAGCATTCCGGCCCTCTTCATCCCCCTGCTGACCGCTGCCGCGGTGGCGTTGGCATGGCGGACGGCGAACCCTGCGCTGGAACGCGCCCTCAACGCGAACAGCACCGCACGCCGTTGGACCTGCTCAGGGCCGGCGTCGGCCCTTGCGGTCGTTCCCGCCTGCACATGGCTGGCTCTTCGGCTCGCCCCTGATTGGTGGGGGCTCGGACTGCCTGTCTCACTGACCGCCGGTGTTCTGCTGGCCTGCTGGGGCGCCACCCTCTGGTCCGGCACCAACGAGGTCGACACGAGTGACGACCCTTCGGCGGAAGGCGAACCCACCAGGTCCGCCTGGCCGACTCGGAGCACGCCCCTCTCCCTCTACGTCCTCGGCATCGTCGTCGTGCTGACGTTCTGGACGGCGGGCACCTTCGCCGACATCCAGGGCCGCGGCGCCGCACAGAGCCTCGCCGCGGACCTCAAGAACGGGATGAGCGTGACGGTCTTCAGCGACAAGGACCTACGGCTCTCCCCTGACGCGGGCGTCGCAGCCAGAACCCTCGCCGCTCGGGGCGCATATCGATTCCGATACCAGGGACCGAAGTTGGTCGCCTACTCCGACGGAAAGCTCGTTCTCATCCCGCGCGGGTGGACGTACGACCACCCCAAAGTGATCGTCCTGCCTGAGCAGTCGGGAATCCGCGTCGAGTACGTGTACCGTTCCTAAACAGTGTCCAGGAGTGACATTTGCTGCCAGCTCCCGGAACTGCGCGCGTCCCGAACGGTGTTGGATGCGCTGGTCTCCCGCGTTCGCTGTGTCCCTGTCCGGCTGCGTGCATCGTGTGCACGTTCCGTGACGGGTGGGCGGGTTCCCTCACGCCCTCGTGCGCCTGGTCCGGCCTGGGCGGTCCGATGCCCCGCAGCATCGCTCTGGTGCTGCGGGGGCGGTGCCGTCCGTCGCCGGATCGGGTGTCCGAGAGCGCGTCGCCCGATCGCGATGCCAGCGGCATCGTGACGGGACATCTTTCGTTTCTTCGAGGTGAGGGGCTTCTTCCAGTGCTGATCGCCCCACATCGATGTGTACGCCGGGTCCACGGCAACGACCGACAGGCCGTGTTCGGAGGCCATGGACACGAGCCGGGCCTTGAGCTTGCCGGTGGGGATGCCGGAGATGAGCTGCCTGAAGCGCTTACGTCTGCCGTGCTTCTCGCGGGTCTTCTCGGCGGCGAAGTCCAGGTTCTCCAGGCCGATGGCTTTGACGCCGCACCGGTCGGCCCAGTGCAGCAACCGGCTGATGGCGTGCCGGACCTGGGCGTCACGGTGGACTGCGCTGCCGGACAGGTCGTAGAAGAACCGTTTGGGGTCGCCAACGGGGTTGCCGTGCCGGTCGAGTTGGTAGGCGGCGAAGTGGTCGGCGTTGGTGTCCACGCCGACCATGCCCTCGGACCGCGCCGTTGGAAGCGGGATCGTGTGGACAACGGGCCGTGTCCATGACGCTGTCAGGTACCAGCGGCCCCGCTCCACGTCCAGGTGGATGCGGTAGGCCACGGCCCGGTTGTCTTCGATCCGGTCGCGCCACTCGGCTCCTCGGTGCTGGAACCGTACGCGGGTGGCGAGGACGTACCGGCCGTGCTTGCTGTTGGCCAGGCGGGCGAGCGGGGCGGGCAGCTTGACGCTGACCTCGCCGTCGGGGGTGACGCGGATGGTCTCGTTGCCGAAGCGTTTGCCGGACTCGCCGTCAGCGGCGAGGAACCACCGTTCGGCTTCCCACCGCTCACGCCACTGCTCGGCGGTGAGCTGGGCGGCTTCGAGGTTGTGACGGTTGTTGATCAGGCGCCGGCCGCCGCGCACGACGTGCACCACACCGGCCTCACGCTCAGCGCGGGCCACGTCCAGGCGGTGTTCCAGGGTCGCCAGACGGCGGGACTTGTGGAACCACTCGCCCCGACTGCGGTAACCGCCGGGTGCCCGTTTGGTGCCCTTCTTCCCGATCGGCTGGGAGAGGCGGTGCATCAGCGTCCGCACGCCGGCCTCAAGCCCTTGGATGTGGGCGAGCCGGCAGCGGCGGGACAGCGCCCACTGATCGTGAGTGGCCTTCGTGATCGAACCGGCCCACCGGGACGAGGAGTCGGCCGTCAGGCCCTGCTTCCGGGCGGCCCACGTGTCGCTGTTGTGGTCCAGGCCGTCAGCACAGCAGTTCTTGAGGTCGAGCGAGGCGAGGCGTCCGAGGTGTTCACCGACCAGCCGCAACACCTTGTCGTCCACCTCGGTGAGGTTCTTGAGGCGGTCGCGTATCGCCACCCCGGACGGCCCGAGCGCGACGAACGACGCATCGATGGCGCGGAGTTGCTTCTTCTTCGGCTCACTCATCGGCAGCCGCCGCTTCGAGAGCCTTCCTCGCCCGGTTCTTCGCCGACCGACGGCCGTACAGGCGGGCGCAGAACGACGTCAGCACCTCCACCATGTCCCGGACCAGGTCGTCTTCAACTTCGCCGTCATCGAGGACGACGAGTCGGCGACCAGTCGCGGACAGGGCGGCCTCGATCAGCTCCACGTTCATCCGGCCGAGGCGGTCTTTATGCTCGACCACGACCGTGGTCACCGCCGGGTCGGCCAGCAGCCGCTGCGCCTTCGCGCGGCAGCCGTTCATGCCCGAGGCGATCTCGGATTCGACACGGACGACCTTCTGCCCGGCCATCGCCGCCCATGCCGACAGGCGAGCGGTCTGCCGCTCCAGGTCGGGCTTCTGATCGTGCGAGGAGACACGGGCATACAGACCTACACCACCGGTCACGGAGGGTGAGGTGTTCGCGTCGATGTTCACCAGGATCGTGCGCGGCCCCACGCGTTCCGCGGGTACCGGCAATGTGCCCTCACGGAACCAGCGATACGCGGTACGCGGGGCAATCCCCTGCGCGCGTGCCCATTCCGTCAGGTTCATACACGAGATCGTACAACACTCGTGATCCCTAAAGGACACTCATGGACACTTACGCGAGAGCAGTTCCTGACCCCTGACACCGCACAGCGGTCGCAGGGGCGTCCGAGGAAGCTTGCCAGGAGCAAGGTGCCTGGTCAGTGGGGGAAGACGATCCTTCGAGGGCCGAAGTGGGTCACCGGTAGGGGCTGTCGGCGCCGGCCGCGGCCGGCCTGGGCGCACGGGCGGGGCAGCAGCCGACGGGGCACACGTCGTGGCCGGCGCCGAGGGATCCGAGGGCGCAGGGCGTGGGACGCTCGCCACGCTCGAATGCCGCGCGTTCCAGGACCAGGTCGCGGACGGCCGCCACGAAGCGCGGGTCGGCGCCCACCGTGGCCGAGCGGCGCATGGGGAGGCCGAGTTCGTCGGCCTTGGCCCTCGCCTCCGTGTCGAGGTCGTAGAGCACCTCCATGTGGTCCGAGACGAAGCCGATGGGGGCGATGACCACGGCCGGTGCGCCCGACTCGTGGAGCGTTTCGAGGTGGTCGCAGATGTCGGGCTCCAGCCACGGGATGTGGGGGGCTCCGGAGCGGGACTGGTAGACGAGCCGCCAGGGGCGGTCGACTCCCGTGCGCCGTCGGACGGCGTCGGTGATCAGTCCTGCCGTCTCCAGGTGCTGCCTGACGTAGGCCCCGCCGTCGCCGTGGCCCTCGACGGGACCGGAGGTGTCCGCGGAGGCGACGGGGATCGAGTGGGTCGAGAACGCGAGGTGGGCGCCGTCCCGGACGTCGTCGGGCAGGTCGGCGAGCGAGCGGACCACGCTCTCGATCATGGGCTCCAGGAAGCCCTCGTGGTTGAAGTAGTGGCGCAGCTTGGCGACCTCGGGCAGGTCGAGCCCTTCGGCCTGCAGGACGGCCAGCGAGTCGGCGAGGTTCTCGCGGTACTGGCGGCAGCCCGAGTAGGAGGCGTAGGCGCTGGTGGCCAGGACCAGGATGCGGCGGCGTCCGTCGGCGACCATCTCGCGCAGGGTGTCGGTCAGGTACGGGGCCCAGTTGCGGTTGCCCCAGTAGACCGGCAGGTCCAGGCCGTGGTCGGCGAAGTCCTTGCGCAGGGCGTCGAGCAGCTCGCGGTTCTGGTCGTTGATGGGGCTGACCCCGCCGTGGAGGAAGTAGTGTTCGCCGACCTCCATAAGGCGTTCCCTGGGGATGTCCCGCCCGCGTGTCACGTTCTCCAGGAACGGGATCACGTCGTCCGGGCCTTCGGGACCGCCGAAGGACAGCAGGAGCAGGGCGTCGTAGGGACGGGGCGACGGCGTGGGGTTCACGATGCTCCTCATGGCTCTGCACGTATGTCTGTGGGGCAGGGGGTTTCGACAGGGGTACGGGTCCGGCGTCGTCGGCAGATGCGGTACGGGCACGAGACGCACGGCACATCCGTGCAAGGTCTTCGCGCCGGTCGTCCGGGGCCTCACGGCCGACTCCGGACGACCGGCGCGAAGGTGGAGGCACGGGCAGCGTCAGCAGAGGCGGCTGCTCGTCTTCGTACCGCCGTCCTGACGCGTTGTGCGGAAGTCGCAGGCGTCGAGGCCCGCTGCCCGGATGGAGTCCCGGGCGGCCGCCCACTGGGTCGCGGTCAGCGTGACCGAGCGGGAGAGGACGAACCCGGACTTCCGGTCGCTGTCGGTGACGACGGCCCAGCCGTACCCGGTGTCGAGCCCTGTCACGATGTAGTTGGGGTCACCGGTGTGGACGTAGGATCCGCCCAGCTTGAGGAAGCTGACGTTGAGGCGGGCGTTGGACGCGTCGAGCGCCTTGGCCTCCCCTGTCACGGCGCTGGTCGTGTTCCACCAGGTCGTGCAGGTGTTGCGTACGCCGACCGCGCCCGACGCCGTCAGGGAGTAGGCGGCCGTGACGTTCTTGGCACACTGGACCTCGAAGAGCTGAGGAACCGCCGCCACCTGGTACCAGGTTCCGAGATAGCGCTCCACGTCCACCTTTTCGACCGCCTGAGGTTCCTCGGCGACGGCAGGCGTCGGCGCGGCCTGGGCCGGGGCGCCTGCGATGACGCCCAGCGAGCAGACTGCCGCCAGGGTGGTGACGTACTTGGAAAACGACACGCTGGTCCCTTCTTCCGCCGTTCAGCACGGACACGGCGCATACGGATGTGAGGCGTGGTGGCCACTGCCTCGTTCCGTGGCCGCCACTTGGCTTGTGCGGTGAGGCTTCTGCCGATGGTGGGCGCATGGATTCACCCGGCCCTCGGAATGCGCCGGACGAGCAGCACGCAGGACCTGACAGACCCGCAGGCTCGGTGGGACCGGGCGGAGGTGCTGGCGGTCAGGTGCCCCGGGGAGGAGCCATCACCTCAAGCAGAGCTGTGGCGGCGTGGTCGGGGCCGAGACCGTTGAGGGTCTCCTGCCACCTCTTCACCTCGGGCCCGACCGTTGTGCCGAGGAGGTCGAGCGCCGAGCCGACTTGATGGTCGGTGAGTCTGTTCGGGTCGTGGACGATGCCGACATCGGCCCGTTCAGCGTCCCGGGCGACGGCGAACTGATCGCTGGAGAAGGGCAGTACCAGTGCGGGAACACCGGATCGGAGACATTCGGTGAACGAGTTGCCGCCGCCGTGGTGAACCATGGCATCCACGTGCGGGAGCAGTGCCTGCTGCGGGACGGACGGCACCACCACCGTGAGGTCGTCGGCCACCGCGTCAACGGCGTCCGTGCGCCGGCCCGCCGCGACGATCAGGGCGGTCGGGCGCGAAGCGGTCCGGGCGCCGGACACGACGGCGCGCAGGACGTCGTCGCGGGCTGCGAGGAACGTGCCCAGTGCGACGAGGACGATCCGCTCCGCGCGGTCGCGCAGCCGTCGCAGGGTGTGTTGCCAGTGGTCGTCGAGCGGCTGGACCGAGCCCACCGCGTGACCGGCGAAGAGATGGCGGGGTCCCTCGGGGCGTGCCGACAGCCATGGCAGCGGCGGGTAGGCGTACACGACCGCGTCCGGTGACGTCAGCGCGAAGGCGCGGCCCGGCCTGGGCGCCGCGGGTGCCCTGTCGGCGGCGAAGGCGTCGAACGCCGAGGTGAACGCTCGGTCGTTGTCGCGTGCCACGTCCAGCAGTTCGGACAGGCGGGCTCGATCGGGGCGCAGTGTGCCGGGCCAGTCGTAGGGCACACCGAAGTAGCTGTCCTGGTCGCTGAGGACGTAGGTCGGGTGTCCGGGGCAGAAGGTTGCGTAGCGCAGCCGCAGGCAGTGAAGGGCGAGCGTCACCGCGTAGCTGAGCTGGTCCACGACGTACCAGTCGGGTCTGAGGCGCTCGTCGAGGGACCGTAGGTCGTCGAAGACCTTGTCCGGGTCGGCGAGCATGTCGGCCCGACGGTGACGGGCCTGCGTCATGAGCGTCTCGACGGCCCCGTGCCGTGTCGCGTCGAGGAACTCGTCCAGCCGCGCCGCCTCGGCCGCGTCCTGTTGCGTGGACTCGGCCACCCCCGTGTTGGCGTTGCGGGTCACCACCAGAGGGACGAAGGCGACACCGGCTTCGAGCGCAAGCCCTTCGAAATCCTGCGAGCAGGCGAAGAAGACTTCGGCGCCACGCGTCCGAAGGGCAGCGGCAAGGACGGACAGGGGCCGGGCGTGGGACAAGAAGGGCGGACTGACGATCACGATGCGTGGCATGCCCTTCCTTCCTGACATGTCCCTTCCGTGGATGCGGGCCGCGGGTGCTCGGCTCCGGGCGGTGAGCGGGGCAGTCCGCCGCACCCGGGCCCCTCACCGAACATCCCGGTTGAACCGTGCGGGCTGGTGCCGGCGCTGTGGTGCATCCGCGCGGTGCCACCAGGCGGAAACCACCAGCGTCGTAGCTTCCCCGACCAAGGAGACCATGTGCTCGCCTCCTCCCCGCCACGGTGCAAAGGCACCGGGCAGCACGCGTCGCAGGGGGATCCCGACCCGCTCGTCGCGGCGCGAGCGGCCTTCTTCAGCGGCTCGCACCCGGGTGGAACGGGCGCCCTCCGTCCCCCGCGCACCCTCGCCGGACGGTCCCCCGGCCTGCTCGCGTCCCTCCTGGACGCCGAGTACGGCGGCCGTCCGATTGCCGCAGCTCCCCCGCCGGGGCTCAGCCGCGACGACACCGCGACCGCCTCGCTGCGCCGCGCCAGCCGGCTTGCCGTTCCACTCACCCCCGAAGCGCTCCTGGCCCATGCCCGGGGCGGGCCGAGGCTCGCGGCGGTCATGACGGAGCTATGGCCCGAATCGGTCCGCCACCACGGCACCACATACGCGGAGGAAGCACTGCGCCACGCCCTCCTCCACGAGGCGTCCCACCCCTCGCGCACCGCCCTTCTCCTCGAATGCGCCGAGATCGCCGACCTGCGGCCGCTGTCCTGCGACGAGGCTGCGGAACACGCCGCGAAAGCCACCCACCGTGCCGAGCGGCACGCCCTGTGGCGCTACCTGCACCGGCTGCCGGAAGGCCCCGCTCTGCTGGCCGCCACCACTCACGCGACCGACGCCTATGAGCGGCTCCTGCTCAGTCCGCCCACTCGGCTGAGCGCCGAAGGATGGCGCTCGGGCGGCATCGTCGTGGCGCAGACCATGCTTCTGGGCGACCTGCTGACGCCGGGTGCGGGGCTGAGCGGTGGGCTGTCCGTGCTGCTGGGCGGTTTGGGCGACCGGCTCGCCCGCAGCGAGGGCATCGCCGGCGTGATCACCGTCGTCCTCACCGGCCATGACGGGCTCGCACGGGGCCCCGGCCTGCTGAGGGAGCGAACCACGGGCCACTGGGTGCTGAGCCTGCCGGTGGACGCACCCACGCCACCCCAGCAGAACGCACTCGCCGAGCACCGTGCCGCCCTCGCCTGGTGGGCCGCCCGGCTGCTCGGCGCGCTGCCCCGTGCCGTGGACGTCCTGCACGTGCGCTACGCCGACGACGGCAGCATGGCCCTCGCCCACGCCGCTGCCCGTTCGGGCATCCGGCTGTTCTTCACGGCAACACCCGATCCGCACCGAACCGTCGCACGGAACTACGGCGAGGCCGATCCGGACGACAGCTCGGCAGCCGACCGACTACGCGATGACCTGCATCGCATCTACTGCGCCGACCGTCTCGTCGACCGCGCCGACACGGTGATCGGTATCCCCGGGAGTTCGGGAAGCCGGGAACTCCTGCGCCACTTCCCCGTGCTCGCCGCGCGATACGGTCCGGCGGGCCCTGCCTCACCACCGGAGGGCATCGCCCCCTACTCGCCCGCACCCGACGAGACGGCACGGCAGCACAGGCTCCTGGCCGGTCTGTTCACCGGCGGTGCGTCCCCCGACTCCCTCGCGCCGGAGAGCCGTGACCTCCCCATGCTGTTGTGCGTGGGCCGACTGCACCCCATGAAGCAGCAGGATCTGCTGGTGCGCACCTGGCTCGCCACGGACCTCTGGCGCAGGACGACCCTCTTGATCGTCGGGGGAAGCGGGGACTGTCCGACACCGTCCGAGCAGCAGATGCGTGCCGAACTGGGCGCACTGGTCGCGGGGCACGCGGAAGCCGCCCGGCACCTGGCTCTGCTCCCGGCCATGCCGAACAACGAAGTCCGGCGCCTGGAACACGCCTTGGCGACACCCGCGAACGGAGTGAGGGCGTGGTACGTGTGCCCGAGCGTCAAGGAGGAGTTCGGCATCGCCATCCTGGAGGCGATGGAAGCCGGGCTGCCGCCCGCCGGGCCACTGCGCGGTGGGGTGGCGCACTATCTCCGTGACGGGCTGAACGGACTCCTGCTCGACACATCCTCCGCCTCCGGCCTCGCACACGGCCTGCGGCGGATGGCCAACCTCCACGAGGACGACAGGCTCCGTCTCGCCCGGGCCGCCCGTGCCACCGTGAAGGCCCGCTACTCGGTGACGGACATGGCTGACGCCCTCGCAGCCGAATACCGCGCGGTGATGTCCTAGTTCGCCCAGGCCGACAGCCACCCCGATCCCGGATCAGCGGCCGGATCCCCACCGGACGCATCCCCAACCGCACAGGTCGGTACGTCAGTGTGGCCCGCCTCGCTCCGCGGCTCAGGAACCGGCGGCTGTGACCGGGGCGGGGTCGCAGGTCAGCAGGGCTTTGACGTAATTGCCGTTCGTTGCGACGGTCGGTGCTGATGCGCTCACGGACGGCCCGGCGCGCTCCGGCGATCGGACGGGACCCGGGCACCGGGTGAGCGTGTGCGCTCCAGCCACTCCCGATAGGCGGGCGCCTGCCGAGCCACCTCCCAATAGACTTCCTTCAAGGCCGGGAACACCTCTGACAGTTCGGCTTCCGAGCGGGCGGCCACCAGCAGGCGCACCCCTATCGGGTCGCCCTCGAGCGGGCGGATCGCCAGGTCGGGGCGGGGGTGGGCGGTGGGCTGACTGACGGTGACCACTTCGCCGACCGCGGCCAGCGAGTAGGCGCTGAGGTAGTCGCCGTGCAGCAGTTCGGGCTCCAGGCCCGCGGCTCTGAGGACCCGGGACAGGCCGTCCCACTCGCCGTCGACCGTCGAGTCGACCATCCACCGGTCCCCGGCCAGGTCGGCGAGCCGTACCTGTCGCCGTGACGCTGCCGGATGGGCCGCCGACAGGGTCACGAACTGCGGTTCGCGCTCGACCAGTACACGCAGAGCGAGCCCCGGTGGAACGCGCAGGGGGCTGCCCTCGACCTCGTGCACGAACGCCGCGTCCAGCCTGCTGGAGGCGACCATGCCCAGCAGGGAGTTGGCGGACACGTTCATCTGAAGGCTCGGTTCCAGCCGCGGCGATCCCGAGCGCAGGCGACGCAGCCAGCCCGGCACGGCCCGGCTGGCCGTGGCGCCGATGCGCAGCCGGAACCCGTCGGCGGAACGGGCTGCCGCGGCCCTGGCCTCGGTCACCATCGCCGTGAACTCCGCTACCAGGGGCCGGGCACGGCTCAGAACGACATGTCCCAGCGGGGTGGGGCGACAGCCGGTTCGGGCACGGACGAAGAGCTGGGCACCGAGCGTGCTCTCGATACGCCGGAGCTGGGTGCTCAACGAGGGCTGCGCCATGCCGAGTTCACGAGCCGCTTTGTGCAGACTGCCGGTGTCGGCGATGGCACAGAGAACCCGCAAGTGCCTCACTTCGAGCTCCATGCAGGGAGCGTAGGGCGATGCGGAACGCGGCACCAGACGTTCAACTTCCAACGAAAGCGGATGAGTCGACCACCGATAGCTCCGCTCTATCCCCAAGTGCCACTACCCGGCTCCGGACTGTCAGTCCCAGAATCTGTGGCAACCGACCGTTCAACCCCACAGAACGAGTAGGAGCCCCCGCATGAACGTAAGTTCCAAGCAGCCCAGACGACTTCTGGCACTCGCCATCGGCCTCGCCTGCGCCGTCCTCGGTAGTGCCGGCCCCGTGAGTGCCCAGAGCCCCGCCGAGGCACCCGCCGGCAGTGCTGTCGTCGGCTATACCGCCTCCGCCGAGAACGCGGCGAACGAGGCCTTCTTCGAGGCCGTACTGAAGTCGGTCGCCGAACGGCAGGCGGTCCGTCCCTCCGCGCTCGCGGTGACCGTCTACTACAACGCCACCAACGCGCCGAGCTTCCGCAGCCAGATATCGAGCGCCGCCTCCATCTGGAACAGCTCGGTGTCGAACGTGAAGCTACAGGCGACCTCCGGCAGCGGTGACTTCGCCTTCTACGAGGGCAACGACCCCAGGGGCTCGTACGCCTCCACCAACGGCCACGGCCGCGGCTACATCTTCCTGGACTACAACCAGAACCGGCGGTACGACTCCATCCGTGTCACCGCCCACGAAACCGGTCACGTCCTGGGGCTGCCCGATCACTACAGCGGCCCGTGCAGCGAACTGATGTCGGGCGGCGGACCCGGCACGTCCTGCACCAACCGCTACCCGAACTCCGCCGAGCGTGCCCGGGTCAACCAGCTCTGGGCCAATGGGCTCGCCCAGGCCGTCGCCGAGGCGGCCCGCTGACCGGCCCGCTCCCCCGGCTGAACCCACAACGGCCGGACCCGGCCGGATCCTGCACCTGAGCGGGTCCCGGTACGGACCGTGGCGCGGCCGCGGTCCGTACCGGCCCGGTCGTTCTTCGCACCGCGAGGCTGACTCGTTCGTGAGCGGTCCGGACGGGCTCGGAGGGCCTGGGCCTTCGGCCCCAGCAGTCGGAGCGGGGGCCGACTATCGCGCCGGCGACGACGTCGACGACCGCGTCGTGCGGAACCTCACCCCCTGGCCGGTACGGATGAGTATCGCGCTCCGTCAAGGCCTCAGCAGTCCGCCCACCCACCAGTCGTGCGGCTTGCCGTCGTTGGCGATGCCGCGGTTGCGGAGGGTTCCTTCGAGGGTGAAGCCGAGCTTCTCGACGAGGGCACGCGAACCGGTGTTCCCGGCCATGGCCCACCACTCGATGCGGTGGACGTCGAGCGTGGCCCAGCCCCAGTCGCACAGGGCACGGGCGGCCTCCGCCGAGTACCCGCGTCCGCGCTGTTCCCTGACCGCCCAGTAGCCGAGCTCCCAGACGCCGCGGCTGACGACGGTCAGACAGTACGAGCCGACCAGGGCGCCGGTGTCCTTGCGGAACGCGCCGAGGGTGTAGTCCCTGTCCTCGGCCCATTGAGCGGGCAGCTTCTCGGTGATCAGCCGCTCCGCGTCCGCACGCCGGTACGGCACCGGAACCGGGGTGTAGTACTGGATGTCCTCGTCCTGGCAGGCTGCGTACACCGCGTCCACGTCCACGGGTGCGAAAGCCCTCAGCACGAGACGGTCGGTCTCAAGAGTCACTCGATCCACCGCGGCAGTATGGGCGCCAACACCCGGCGGCAACCAGCAAGTTTCCCGGCCGGGCACGGCATCCTTGTCAGCGCTCCAAGGGTGCACCCACCGGGCCGGGAGTTCAGGTCGGCTTCGACCCGTCACTTCGACGCGTCCGTTCCGCGAAGCCCCGGCGCGCGGCCCTGCCAACTTGGCAGACTACCCCCGCAAGCACAGTACGCGTTGGGGGTGCGGATGGCGGGGATCGGTCTTGTCGCGGCAATCGAGGAACTGCGACAAGAGCTCTATCGAGCGCAGGACCTGGGGGCGGACCAACAGTTCAGGTTCGGCATCGAGGAGGCCCAACTGGAGTTACAGCTGGAGCTGCGCCACAGCGGCAAGGGGGACGGCAAGGTCAGCTTCGGTGTCGCGTCCGTCGGCGCCGGCGGTGAACACTCCACGGTCCGCACGCACAGGCTGACGCTGAGGCTCTCCGTCCAGGACCGGGCCCGCGGCGGAACCAGCCCCGAGATCAGCGACACCGGGACCGGGTCCTGGGACGAGGACTGATGGACCCGCACCGACTGGTGCTGATCCGCAGTGGGACCACCCGTCTGCCCCGCCGCATCGGCTCCGGCTATCTCGTCGCCCCCCGTCTGGTCCTCACCGCCGGACACGTCCTTCGGGACGACGAGAGCGGCGCCTGCTGGGAGCAGATCCAGGTCAGCGTGGGACACCCGGGCCTGGGTGAGACGCTGCGCACCGGAGCGAAGCTGATCTGGAGTCATCCGCAGGACCTGGACGTCGCCCTGCTGCTCACCCACGACGAGGTCGACGTGCCCGGGTCGGTTCGATGGGGCCACCCCGTGGAGTCGGCCCCGCTGCGCTACGAGGGACTGGGCTTTCCCATGGCGTCCGGCGAGGACGGCCGTGACGCCGAACACCTGCGAGGTGTCCTGCCTCCCCTGTCCTGCGGCGTTCGAGGCCTCTACGTACTCGACCAGGAGCATTCACCCGACCGGCGCGACGACGGCCGAAAGGCCTGGGCCGGCGCCTCGGGTACCGCGGTGTTCTGCGAGGACCACCTGGTGGGCGTGGTGATTCACGACGACCTCTCCTACGGCAATCGCCGCCTGCGTGCCCTTCCGGCCCATCGCTTCGTCCGGGAGCAGGGCTTCGAGGCAATCCTGCGGCGCTACTCCGGCGGCCCGCCCCACATCACCGAGATGGGCGCCGTCCTCCCGACGGCCCGGCCCGAGGGGGAACGAAGCTCGGCGGAGCGCGAGACCGAACGGCTCCTGTGGTCGGTACTCGGCGGCCGGAGCAGCTATGCGGTACATGCCCGTGCCCTCGTACGGCGGCTCGGATACGACGCCCCCAACAGCCATGAACCGAGCATGTCCGACTTCGCGGCACTCGTGGCGTCCCATCCCCGCGCCCTGCCCACCCTGAGCAGCACTCTGGCCTCGGCACTGACCGGGGACGACGAACGCGCCCGTCTGACGGACGTCCTCACTCGTGCCCGTGCCGGCGGGCTCTGCCTGCTGCTGGCCCTGGACGAGTGCGAGCGCCTGCTGGATCTGCTCGGCGGCATCTGCAAGAAGCACCCGGCGCTGATCCCTCGCGCCGCCCGTGAGGCCCTGCGCTACGCCTGGCTGCCCGATACGCTCAGCCGCCCCCACCTCCGCGCCGACGACCTCGAACCCGTCGTCGAGCACCTGGAGTCCCTGTCCGACAGTGAACCAGTACCGGAGTGCACCCCGCCCGTACCGGCGCTGCTGCGCCTCGTCGAATGCGTGGCCGCCGCCCTGGGCCGGGAGGCGGGCGCCGAACTGCGTGCCTGGTCCGACCAGGTGGCCACCCGAACCGGCATCCATCCGGCGGCGCTCGCCGAGCGCCGCACCGATGCCGGCCGCTGGGCAGCCCGCCAGTCGTCGCCGCTCGCCCGCGTCATCGTCGACCTCTCCCGCGCGTCAACAGCACCGCACGAGAGCTACCACTGCCGCATCCTGCTCACCCGCGCCGACGGCACCCACACCTCCCTCCACGACGCCGAGAGCGCGCCGAGAACATCCGAGGAAGTGGCCCGGCGCATACGCGAAGCCGTCGAGATCGTCGCGGACGAACTCGGGTCGACGGCCACGCCCCACGCCACGGTTCTGCTGGCGCGCGACAGCCTCCATCTCCCGGTCGACGAATGGAACCCGGGAGCGCCCAACGAGTTCGTACCCGACCAGCCGATCGGCGCCGAGTTCTGCGTCACCCTGAGCTGCCCCGAGATGAGCGACCTGGTGAAAAGCCGAGAGCGTGAGCACCGGCGACGGTGGGAGGGCGGACACACGGCCGCTGCCCTGGTCGTCGACGACGAACGCGTCACCCGGCCACGGCTCCGGAGGCTGCTGCAGACCACTCACCGCGACGCCAACCGGGTCGTGCTGCACGGTCCCCCGGAACAACGGGACGCGCTGCTGGAGCTCTGCCTGGCGCTCGGCGTCCCGGTCGTCCTCTGGGACCGGGACGCCGAATGCTCCGCTGACGCGGCCGCGCTGCACCCACTGGACCCCACAGGCCCGCTCGCCGATCTGCCCGAACGCGTCCGCGTCTTCCGCGCGACGGCCTTCGACGAGCCGGAGACGCTCCAGGCCCGCCCCGCGCTCGTATGGGAGGGCCACCAGCCCCCGCCACGGCCCGCATCACTGATCCTCCAGGACCCCCCAGAAGGAGACAACGCCTCGTGAACGCCGGAGAATCCGCTGGCACCGGCCACACCACACCGCACGGCGACGCGGACTGGCGGCTCTTCCGCGGCGACGGAACACCCCGCTCGGTCGCCTTCCCACCGGCCCCGCCATGGCGTCGGCCGCCGGACGAACCCGCCGGCACGTGGACCGGATCGCCCCGCCCGTACCTGATCGACCCCGACGACGCGGACATCGTCAACGCCGCCCTCCACCTGCGCCGACCCCTCCTGGTCACAGGACACCCGGGTACCGGAAAGTCCTCCCTGGCGTACGCGATCGCGCACGAACTCGACCTCGGCCGTGTCCTGCACTGGCCGGTGAACAGCCGCTCGACCCTCCAGGAGGCCCTGTACCACTACGACGCGATCGGCCGGCTGCGGGAAGCTCACCTCCGCCGGGACACGGACGGCTCCGAACCCGGCATCGGCCAGTACGTGCGGCTCGGCCCGCTGGGCAACGCTCTGCTCCCCCGGCAACGGCCCCGGGTCCTGCTCATCGACGAGCTGGACAAGGGGGACGTCGATCTCCCCAACGACCTGCTCACCGTGTTCGAGGAGGGCGTGTTCGAGATTCCCGAACTCAGCCGCCTCCCCGAGGAGCACTCCACGGTGCATGTGGGCACCGACGGTCCGGACGCCCCGGCCCCGGTGGTCCGCGGTCACGTCCGCTGCCATGAGTTCCCCGTCGTGATCATCACCAGCAACGGTGAACGCGAGTTCCCGCCCGCCTTCCTCCGGCGGTGCGTCCGTCTCGAACTCCCCGAACCCGGCGAGGAGCGGCTGCGGGACATCGTCGCCGCGCACCTCGGCCACGAGGCACTCGTCGGCATCGATGACTTGCTGGACGAGTTCCTCGGGCGCCGCGCGCCCGGAGAGCTCGCGACCGATCAACTCCTCAACGCGGTCTTCCTGCGCAAGGGCGGCATCGATCTGGACGCGGGCCCCTTGCTCGACGCCGTTCTGCACCAACTCGGCGGAGCGGTCTGAGGTCATGCTCGGACGTCTGAGAGAGATCCTGGCCGGAAGCGGTGTCGAGCTGGCTGACGAGGAACTCCTCGACGTGCTGTGGCTGGCCAGGAACCTGCCGCCCGACGTCGTTCCGCTGGAACGTCGAACGGCGCCGGCCACCACCTCGCCCCAGGACACCGAACCGGCTACCGCCGGGGACGACCCCGGCGCACAGAATCCCGCGCGCCCCGACACGCAGGCACCGCCGGACGTCACGCCGCCCCGCAGGTTCCCCCTGCACGCGGCCCCGCGGGGCGCCGGGCGGACTGCGCCCGAACCGGCCCCGCACCGGGCGCACGCTGTGCGCACCCCGGGCTCCAACGTCCTGCCCAACCGCCACCTCACCCTGGGCAAGGCGCTGCGGCCGCTGCGCCGGCGGCTCCCCGATCGGCACCGTCGGGAACTGGACGTGGCACGCACGGTGGACGTCATGGCCGAGACGGGTCTGCCCGAGACCGTGACGAGGCCCGCCCGCAGCCGCTGGCTCTCCCTCGCTCTGCTGGTCGACGACGGGGTGTCGATGGTCCTGTGGAAGCGGATGGCCTCCGAGATCCGCACCCTGATGGAGCGGGCCGGGGCGTTCCGGGACGTCCGCGTGTTCGGACTCAACAGCCGTGGTCCCCACGCTCCGTCGCTGAGCAGCCACCCGTTCCGCAAGCACGGTCCCCGCCTTCCACCCGCCGCGCTGTGCGACCCCACCGGCGGCACGCTCGTCCTCGTCGTCAGCGACGGCGTCGGCGACGCCTGGTGGGACGGCAGGATGAGCGACGCCGCGGCCCTGTGGGCGCGACGGCAACCGACCGCCGTCGTTCAGACGCTCCCCGACCGGCTCTGGGCCAACTCGGGCATCCCGACTCGGCCCTGGCACGTCCTCAGTGTCCGCAGAGGCGGCCCGGCCACCGCCTGGCACGTCACCGACCCGAGCCTGCCGTCGGATCTGGTCGGCTTCGCGTCCGTTCCCGTGCCCGTGCTGGAACCCACGCCGACTGCCGTCGGCGATTGGGCCCGGCTGGTCGCTTCTCCCCGTGCGACCGCGGTACTGCCCCTGTGGGACATCGGGCGGTCCGTCACCCGGACCTGGCCGGCGGAGACCCGGCAGGGTCCGGACGCCGAAGCCGTCCTGCGCTTCCGCGGCGCGGCCAGCCCGGAGGCGTACCGGCTCGCCGCGCACCTCGCGGCCGTGGCGCCCGTCACTCCGCCCGTCATGCGCATGGTGCAGGAGGCGCTCGGACCTCCGACGGACACCGGACACCTCGTGGAGGTCTTTCTGGGCGGTCTCATGCACCACACCACCGCCGGCACGAGCGGCCCGCCGGGGCAGCCGGAGTTCTTCGACTTCTCCGACGACGCACGGCGCATCCTTCTCGGCACGCTCCCCTCCCACGAGTTGCTCCGCACCACACGCGTGACCGCCGACCGCTTGGCCGCGTGCGTCCGGCAGTCACCGAGCTTCACGGCCTGGGTGGTGCACCCGGCTGGCGCCTCTTCAGTGGCCTCGCCCGACCTGCCCTTCGCGCACCTCGAGGAACGGCTCCTCAGACGCCTCGGCGTCTCCATGCGTCTCGACACCCCACCCGCCGCGGGTGCCGGACCCACTCCTGAGCCCCGGGGCCGGGCCCGGTCACAGCCGTCGACGACTCGGCCGACGGAGGCACCACCTCCCGCACCCGCTGCGACGACCGCGCGGCCTCCGGCATCGTCCGCCGCGACGGACACCAAGACCAAGATCCTTCTGGTCGACAGCCATCACGGGAACCTGCTGGCCCTGGAAGCCATCCTCTCCTCGCTCGGTCAGACACTCGTCCGCGCCTCGTCGGGAGAGCAAGCACTCAAAACGCTGGACGACGAGTTCGCCCTGGTACTGCTCGCCACTCAGTTGTCGGGAATCGACGGCTACGAGACGGCCGCGCACATCAAACGGCGCGAGCAGACACGCGACATCCCGATCCTCTTCGTGAGCGCGCACGGCAAGGGTCCGCACGCGAGCTTCCGAGGCTACGCCGCGGGTGCCGTCGACCATATGACGCGTCCCTTCGATCCATGGGTACTGCGCGCCAAGGTGGCCGTCTACGTCGACCTGTACCAGAAGAACCTGCGACTGCGCGAACAAGCGGCCCTGCTGCGCAGCGGGGCCGCGACCGACCTGCTGACGCACCTGTCCGCCCTGCTGTCCGACATCGAGACGGAGACGGGCGAGCTGACCGGACGGCTCCGGTCGCGGACGGCCAGTGAAACGGTGCGAACCACGGTCGGCCGCCTGGAAAGGGCCGTCAGGAGCCTGCGCCAGGTGATGCGGGGCGCGCAGGAGTCAAGAGAAGGGCCGGGCGCTCCGCCCACCCCGCCTCCACCGCGATCTCCGCGTCAGGGAGGCCGGTGAAGGCAGCCGGACCGCGCGTCGGCGCGGGTCCGCGGACCCTCACCGTTCCCGGCGCCGCCCGTGCGAGGGGAGTACGGGTGTCTCCACCGAGCCCGTCCCGCGGGTGCGAGAATCCGGTGCGCTGATGAGCACGCTCCGGTGCCGGCGACGACCGGGCGAGCGCCCGCTCACCGCGCTCAGGCGAAGGCCCGCCCCCTCAGTCTGACTTCAGCCGCTCCCTCAGGGCCGGGGCGTGGGCACGGATGTGTTCCTGGATCAGCCGGTGCGGGAAGCGGAAGCCGCTGCCGCTGCGGCGCAGCAGGATGCGACGCTCGGCGTCGCCCAGGAAGTGGCCGTAGCGGTAGGGAGCGGCTCGTTCGCGGGCCAGGACGATGCGAACCGTCCAGTAGTAGACACAGGCGGCGCCTCCTACCCGGTAGGCGTTGGACGCGCTCAGCAGCGTGCCCGCGAACAGCGTGGTCAGCAGTGCGGTGCGCACCCCGGCGTCCGTGGTGGCGCGCACCGCCGCAAAGCCGACGCCGACGGTCAGCAGCAGGGTCACCCCGCCGAACAGCAGCGCGTACCGGGCGGAACGGCGGATGCCCTCGTTGGGGCGGCGGCGGGTGTCCTTCAGGTCGGCCCGCAGTCCGTCGCCCACGAACAGATACAGGAACAGGACGACGAACGCGGCGGCCGCAAGGCCCGAGGTCCGGGTCGTACCAGCCAAGAAGACGTCGGCGCCGGTGGTCAGCAGAACGGACAGCAGGACAATGGCGAGGTAACTGATTCCCATCTGGACGGGATGCAGACGGGGGGCCGCCAACGTGCCCAGCCAGGTCGGCACCCACGACCATCGCAGTTGTTCGCTCGGGCGGTAGGAACCGGCGTTGCAGCCCTTGCGCACGTCGATGTCGGCCCAGAACCAGGCCAGCATCAGCAGACCCGGCAGAGTGGTTCCGTCCGGTGTGAAGTCGCCGGCCGACAGAGGCAGCGCCAGCGGCACAGCGGGCGCTGCACGGCGGGCAGCGCCACGCAAGTTGGTCCGGTCGGACACGTACAGGACCAGGAGGAAGGTGAGGAAGGTCGATGTGAACAGAACTGTCGAGCCATCGGGGCGGATGAGGTCCAGGGCCGTGAACATCCAGCACCACGGCAGCATGATGAGCAGGAGGACGGCGTACTGAAAGGCCCGTCGGGGCACCGTGTTCAGATGCGGGCGCAGCCAGGCCGGCACCCAACTGCCGTCGATCCGATCGAGGTGCAGCACCTCCTCACCCCGCTGGTGCAACCGCTCCGCCAGCGCGCTGAGCCAGTGCAGCGTCACCGGACCGTCGTAGGCACCCGGACGACGCAGCAGGTGCAGGACGTAGGCGTCGAAGACACGGTCCCGGCGCTGCTCGACGGTGAGGCCGGGCACGCGGAGTTCGGCGGCGGCCCGGTCCTCGTAGGTGGTGCGGATGACGTTCAGCATGAGCGGGGAGCGCAGCAGCGTCCATAGCTCCGGGTCCGCGTCGAGGGCGTCCCGTACGTCGCGGTAGGCGTCGCCCTTTTCCGGTGGGCCGACCAGGTACTCCTGGACCTGGCGGCGGGTGGGGGCGCACAGCGCGGCCAACTCGCCCCCGATCTCCAGGGAGAGGACGAGGTCGCGGTCGCGGCAGGCGATGACGACGCCGGCGCACGCGCGACGGTAACGGCGGAGCTGTGTCGCGCACTCGCGGCGGTGGCGTGCGGGCACCTGGTCGAGGCCGTCCAACAGCGGCAGCAGCATCCCCGTGCCGAGCCACTGGCGGGTCAATTGCGGTGCGACGTCGTAGACCTGCCCGACCTGCTGGACGATCCATTCCTCCAACGGCTGGCCTGCGTAAGGCGAGAGGCTGAGCAACACGGGCAGCGGCGGTTCCGCGAGCCCGCCGGAGCACAGGGCCTCTTCGGCCAGCGCGTCGGCCAGCACGGCCATTTGGACCGACTTGCCGATGCCGGCGTCCCCGACCAGAACCAGTTCGTGGGCGGCCTCTTCGAACAGGGCGCGGATACCCCCGCCGGTGAAGGGCCGGGTGATCAGTCGCGGCTTGCGGACACGGCGGCGGCCGGGTGCCGGCGCCTTGGACAGGCGGACGAACGCGGGGGTGAGGTACGGCCCCGTGATGGTCTCGTCGATGTGTTCGCGGGCGTGTCTGCGCACCTTGCGCAGCATCACCTCGCGCCGACGCCGGGCCGGCCCGCGGCGGAGCCGGGACAGCCAGGCCGTCAGCGCGCCCCACAGCACAGCCGGGAGGAAGCGCAGCCGGGCGAACCGCGCCCAGGCCCGGCCGAGCGGTGACCAGCCGTCCCAGTCACCGACCGCGCGGGTCGCCGGGGGCTGCTCCGGGTCGGGTTCGTCGAGCCAGGGCAACGGCGGGAATCCGCCCGTGCGTTCACGCTCTTGCTGGCGCTGCTCCGCGTCGCTCCAACGCTCGGCCCAGCGAGCCGGATCGCCGCCGAGGAAGCCGACCAACGCCAGCCCCATGGGGTCGAAGCGGGAACGGCCGCTGCCCGTCAGCATCTTGTGGAGGTGGCCCGCCGAGATGCCGGTACGGCTCGCCATCTTTTGCACCGACGGTCGCCCCGCGGGGATGTACAGCTCGTCGTGCAGAGCGCGGGCCAGTTCCGCCCAGGGTCCCTCCTGCGGGTCCGGACGTCGGATCCCCGGTTCTCTCCGCCCGCCTCGTGCTGCCGTCATCTGCATCCCCCGTTCTCATTCACTGGCATTCACCGCAGGTCACAGCGGCTTCTGGCGGAGTCCCGCGCGGCCTAGAACGGAGGTACCGGCCGGTGTCCTTCCCTCTTCCTCCGACGCTCAACGGGAGATCAACCATGGAGCTGTTGCATCAACTGGATGCTCACCTACTGCTCATGGCGGTGGTGAGTGTGGTACGTGTCGTCGTGGTGCGGGTGCTGGAACTCGTAGCCCTGGTGGTCGTGTTGCGCGGCAGCCGGGCCGAGCAGCGGGCGGGGCTGCTGTACGCCTTTGCCGCCTCTGTGCGGGACAGGTCGTCGTCTTTCCCCCTGCCCGTTCGTTTCAATCGCCGCGCACACCGGTAGCGTGATGGGTCCCCGCCTCGACGGGGCCCTTCACATACGGCGCGCCACGGGCTCCCACACCGACGAGGATCGGTGTGGGAGCCCACCCTCCGGATCGTGGCGGGTCCAGGCGCCCCTCCGTCCCTGGAGGTTGACCGGAGGGAGTACGGGTCAGCCGTTGAGGCGGCACTTCGCCAGCGCGTCGAGTCCGGCCGGAAGCACGCCGCCTTCGCGCTCGAAGGCGATCTCCAGACGGTCGATCACCGCCTTCCTCTTGCTCGCGAGCGGGCCGAGTATGGCGTTCTCGACGAAGTTCGGTCCGCCCTCGCCCTGCGAACGCTCCAGGCGGGAGTTCGCCTCGTCGATCTGCCGGACGAGAGTGGCGAGTTCACGCTCGGCCTGTCCCCGTGCCCCAGCCGGAACGTCGGCCGGTATCTCGCCTGCCACGTCCGGGCACGTGATGCGAGAAGCCTTGCCGACCTCAGCGGTGCCGCCGGCCTCCTGGGCGGCACCGGCCTCCTGGCCGTCTGCCTCGCCCGCTGCTGATCCGACGCCGCCGCCGACGGCGTCCTCAAGCTCACAGGGCGCGAATCGTTCAAGCCCTTCGGGCTTCTCGACGACGCGGCCCACAGCCGTTTCAATGCGGTTCAGAGCGGCTGTGCGCTTACTTTCAAGGGGGCCGAGGATGGCGTTCTGCACGAAGTTCGGACCGCCCTCGCCCTGAGACCGGACCAGGCGCGAGTTGGCCTCCGCGAGCTGCCTGTCCAGCAACTCCAGGTTCCGCGCCACCTCTTCCTGTGCCTGCGCCGGGATCGCCGGCAACTCCACGGAGGGGCAGACGACACCTTCCACCGCGAAGGTGCGGGCAGGCGCCTCCCGGACGCTCTGCCCGGCCATCGCACCTGCCGCGGCGAAGGTACCGCCGATCAGCGCCGCGCCGAGCGCACCCGCACCGGCGATCCGGTGCCGGCGGGTCCTTCCGTTGCCTCGCTTGCCTGTCATGACGTCGTCCTCTGGCTCCTGCGACCGCCGCGTACCCCTCCATGGAGAAGTCGACGAACCGTCGCCACGGGTGCCGGTGCCCCCAGTACCCCTGCCAGCTTGTCGTCCATAGCTACGAAGGGTGAGGGCCGGGTGTTCAATCCGATTCCCGGGCCCCTTTCACTCGCGCGGAGCCGCCGCACCCTCCCGGACCCGGCTGGAGCGTTGTCCACGCAGCCCTGTCACCCGCGACGCGGGGCGCGCCGGCTCGGCCCCTGACGCCGCGCCACCTGAGCTGAGGGCGGAAGGTCCGGCACGACCGAAACCCGCACGGGCCGACCGGGGTGTCTCCCCCACGGGCCGCCGCTTCCGGCCCGCCCTGCACCGATGTGCGACAAGGAGAGACCGTCTCATGTTCCCTGACTCCCGAAACGGCCCAAGGCTTCGCGCGACTCTGTCCGGTGCCGTCGCCGTCGCCTTCCTCGGAGCGCTGGCCCTGACGTCGTCCCCGGGGCAGGCCGGGCGGACGGAGCGGCCCGTGGGGCACGGGCCGCACCCCCTCGGCCACAGCACCGGGCGGCCGCCTTGCGGGGCGCCGGGGGAGCTTCCGTTATCCCAGGGTTTTGTGAACCACAGGATCACGTTGCCCGGCCCGGAAGGCATGGCGTCCGCGAGGCGCGACCCGACAGACTCTGCCTCGGACGGTCGCCGTCCACATCCCCCCTCCGCGATGCCCGAGTGACATCTCATGCCTCGCCCGTCGCGGAGGGCCACTCCGGCCCGGCCCCTCCGCCCCCTCAGCCCCCAGCGGAAGGGCCGGGCCGACATCACGGCTCACGGTACGTCGTTGCCGAACGGAGCCGTCAGCTAAGGAGCATCGGTGAGCGACAGGGCGCAGTTCGACCACTTCTACGCCAGTACCTTCCGGCGCGTCGCAGGGCACGTCTACCGGATGACCGGGGACGCCCACGTGGCCGAGGACTGCACCCAGGAGGCCTTCTGCCGTGCGGTGCCCCGGTGGGAACGCATCCGTTCCTACGACGTCCCGTACGCCTGGGTGCGACGGGTGGCCCATCATCTCGCCTGTTCCCACATGCGCCAGGCCCACAGGGCGCGGACCGCCCTGGTTCGCCTCGGTCCCGCCGTGTCTCATCCTCCCGCGGACGAGCACCACGTCGTGATCGTCCAGAGCGTGCGCGCGCTGCCGGCGAAGTACCGGCAGGTGGTCGTCCTGCATCATCTCCTCGACCTGCCGGTCCGCGACGTGGCCGAGCGACTCGGTATCCCGGAGTCCACCGTCAAGACCCGGCTCGCACGCGGCCGACGGCGTCTCGCCGATGCGATGGAGGAGCGGAGTGCCCGCTGACAGCCGCACGACTGCCCTACGGTGAAGGCATGACCTCGGTTCTCATCGTGGAGGACGACACCCTCGTCCGTGAAGCGCTCGCCCGTTCGCTGACGTCCTCGGGCTACCGCGTGGCCTCGGTGGCCACGGCCATGGAGTTGATGCGACGGCTGGTCCCGCCCTTCCCCGACCTGGTCGTCCTCGACCTGGGCCTGCCCGACCTCGACGGCGGCCAGGCACTGAGGATGTTGCGCGCGGTCAGCCGGGTCCCCGTCATCATCGCGACGGCCCGCAGTGATGAATCGGACATCATCCGGCTGCTGCGCGACGGAGCCGACGACTACCTCGTCAAACCCTTCTCCGGTGAGCAACTCGCCGCACGGGTACTGGCGGTACTGCGCCGTTGCGGGCAGGCACCACCCGACATCCTGCGTGCAGGCGACCTCACCATGGATCTTGCACAGCGCCAGGTCCTGGTGGGCGGAAAGGCTGTCGACCTCAATCGCAGGGAGTTCGACCTCCTCGCCTATCTGGCGAGACGTCAGGGCGCCGTCGTCCCCCGACGTGAACTGTTGACCGAGGTGTGGCGGGGATGCGACGTGTACGACCGCACCATCGACGTCCACGTCTACTGGCTCAGACGGAAACTCACCGAGAGCGGCGGGACCGGAACGGCCGTGGAAACCGTCCGCGGCGTGGGTCTGCGACTCACGGTTTCCGCGACATGACCCTGCGCGCCTGGCAACTACGCCTCTCCCTGGGGATCGCACTGCTGACCACGCTCGCCTTCGCCCTCCCTCTCGGATACGCAGCGCGCCAGCAGGCTGCCGACCGGGCGCAGCAGCAGTCGGAGCGCCGGGCCGCGGCGCTGGTGACGGTCCTCGCCGCCACCCGCGACCCCCGCGCGGTACACGCTGCCTGGCGGAGCACGGGCGAGGACGCGGCCTCGACCTGTGTACGTATCCCTGGCTCCGCCGACGTGGGAGGGTGCCGGGCACCCGCCGGCGCTCTGGGGCAAGCCAGCGCGGCGGACCGGGCGGTACGGGCGCGAGCGGCGGACGGCCAGGACGTCCTCCTGTTGCCGGTACGACTTCCCGACGGGCGCACCGCCTTCGTCGAATCACTCGTGCGTGCGGACGAGAAGTCCGATGGCGTGGCCGCCACTTGGGCGGTGCTGGCAGCTGCCGTCGCGGCACTGACACTCATCGCGGTCCTGGGCGCCGACCTCATCTCCCGCCGACTCGTCCGGTCGACGGGACACCTCCTGCGCGCGGCGTCCGCCGTCGGTGCGGGCGAACTGGGGGTGCGCGTGCCCGTCGGCGGCCCCCAGGAGGTGCGCAAGGTCGCGGCCGCCTTCAACACGATGACCGACCGACTCGCGCGTCTGATGCAGTCGGAGCGTGAGTTCGCCGCGGATCTGTCGCACCGGCTGCGCACTCCGCTGACCGCTCTGAAGCTGGATGTCGACGCGGTGGAGGGGCCCGCGGCGGACCGGCTGCGTGCGGCCGTGACCGCTCTCGACGAGCAGGTGACCCACCTGATCGGTCTGACGCGCAAGGGTTCGGCCGACATCGCCGCGCAGACCGGTCGGGCCACCGATCTCTCCGCCGTGGTGGGCACCCGTATGGCGTTCTGGGCGGCGCTGTCGCGGGCGCAGGGCAGGCAGTGCCAGGTCACGTTGGCTCCGGTGCCTGTCACGGTCGAGGCGCCCGAGCAGGAGGTGCTCGCCGCCTTGGACGCGTTGCTCGGCAACGTGTTTCGGCACACCCCGCCGGGCACCCCGTACGAGGTGTACGCGGGGCTGCTGGACGGGGTGCCCTGCCTCGTCGTCGAAGACGCGGGCCCCGGGATCCCGGCGTGGGCGGCGGCCTCTGGGCGCGGGCACAGTGGAGGCGCCTCCAGCGGGCTCGGGCTCGACATCGCGGCAAGAGTGGCCGCCGAGGCAGGCGGTCACCTGCTGATCGGCGAGAGCCGCCACGGCGGGGCACACCTGCTCATGCGACTCGGCGGCGAAAGGGGCCGAGAGTCCACCACGCCCGAAGTACACAGCCGACCCGAGGCTGTGTAACCGGCCACGGACGCGACGTCCTGACGCGGGAGCTCGACAGCGGCGAGTGAGGTCGTCGACCGACTCACCCTCGCTTGAGCCGGGTTGCCGCACCTGGTCCGACACCGGCCCGGCGATCACAGGCCATGGCGGATTCGCCCGCGCAGGGGGCGGCAGACGGCGCGAGCTCCATCCCTCACCGCACCGGCCGGCGCGCCAACCGTCCATCCGCTCCGGCAGCGCACTGCGGGCAATCCTCCGAGCGCCGAAGGAAGTTGCCCTGAAACCCGGCGGACCGTTGCGGAGTGTGGCCCTCCGACAGGCTCCGCTCCAGGGGAGCCGCTCTACCAGCCTTCACTGATCAACGAACGGACACCCCATGAACCGAGGACGTCACCGACTCCGCCGACACCGTCTGCCGCTGGCACTGACCGGCGTGATCGCGCTGGCCGGCGCGGGCACCTTCGCCATCGCCGCACCTCCAGGACCCACGAGCGGACGGTCCTCGGCCTCGGCCGCATCCGCGGCGGTGCGGCTTTTCGACACGTGCGGCTTCGGGCGCGGCTCCGCGTGGGAGCCGCACGCGCTCACGCAAGGGCTGCACGATCTGGCGGGCACACCGGCCGAACGTGACGTGTCCGGCGTCAGGGTGACCCCGGGGTACCGCGCTCTGCTCTTCGACGACACCACATCGTCCCGGCCGGCCCTCACGCTCACCGCCGACCGCGACCTGTGCGGCAGCGCGCTCAACGACCGCGTCCGGCGCGTCGTCGTGGAGCGCGTCGCCGCCGAGTCGGAGCCTCCGACGACGGGCTCGCCGACGGACGCGGCTGGCAAGCGGCCTCGGATCTGGGTGCTGAGCGATCTCAGCATCCCCGGCGGCGGAACCGACCGGGACGACATCGTAGCCCTGGCCGCACTGAGCGCATACGCCCCGGGGTTCGACATCGCCGGAGTGTCCGTCGGATCGACCACCGTGCGGATCGACTGCGACGCGGCGTACACCTACGCCCGCGAAGCCTTCGGCTCACGCATCCGTCCCCTGGTGGAATCTTCCACCTGCCGCAAAGGCTACGACGAGCTGGAGGGCACCAAGCCCGGGACGGTGGGCGATCTCGTCGAGGCGATCCGCGCGGGTGGGCTGACCGTGCTCAACTGGGGTCCCATGACGGAGACCGCGCTCGCCGTCCGCTGGCTGGAGAACAACGCGCCCGCCGAACTGGGCAAGGTACGCATCGTCACCCACTGGACGGTGAGCAGTCCCGGGTACTCCGGAAAGTACAACTGCAACAAGGACACGGCCGCCTGCTCGTACCTGCACCGCATGGCCGCCGACGGCCGGATCCGGCTCATCGAGGTGGGTGCGGCCGGGCAGAGCTTCGTCGACCGGGCGAAGCGCTCCTGCGACGTCGACAACGCGGTGCCCGACGACGGACTGGGTGAGTACCTCAGGGTCAAGCGCACCTCCGACGGCACACCGGACTTCTCCGACGCATCGACGTTCCTGCTGATGAAGACGGGCGGTCTCGCGGGGTACGCCACCGACGGGACGGGTGGCGCCAACTTCACCCAGGCCTACCACCAGCTCTGCGCACACGGCGCGGCGATCTTCGATCACCTCCGGGCCAACAACTGAGCCCACGGCTGTCGGCGCAGGCCGCTCGTGGGTGCCGTGCCCACGAGCGGCTTCCGCATGCGCGTCTGTGCCCGGGGCTGCCCCGTCCGGGCGGGGTGAGCGCCGTGCAGTTCCCGGTGTGCGGTCAGGTCTCGCGCTCCAGTGCGGCGCGGGTGGCCGGGCCGTAGACTCCGGCCGGGTCGGTGCGAATGCCCCTCAGGGCCTGATAGTTCTGCACCGCCGCCTCCGTGGGCTGCCCGTACACCCCGTCGAGCGGTGCGGTGTCGACACCGGCGGTCCGCAATCTCCGTTGCAGGTCGAGCACTTCGCTGCCCCGGTCACCGCGGGCCAATACGGCCGCCACATCGCCGGTGGACCCCTCCGGTGCCAGGCCGGCGTTCCCCGATACCTCCGGCGACGGGGAACCCGGCTGCGAGCCCGGCCCGGAGGGGGACGGGTTCTGCGGCAGGCGGGGCTCGGCTCCGGCCGGTGGCGAGCTCGGCACCGGTGCGGAGGCGGCGGGTGGCAGGAGCGCCGGGGACTCGACGGGCGCGACGGGCCTCGTAAACAGGTGCACAAGCGCCGCGGTGAGCAGCGCGAGCACGCCGACGGCAGCCGCGACCCACGCGAGTCTTCCCGGCACCCGCCCGCGATCCCCGCTCTCGCCCGACCGGCCTCCCCGATGCTGCGCCATCGCGGTTCCTCCCCTGTACGAACCCGTGCGTCCCCGGCACATCCCCGTCGACCCCCTGACAGGGGGCGCGGGCCCCGCCCCGCGGTGCAAGTCGCTGCGAGTGTAGTCGCGGCGCGAGGTCCGCCTCAGTGATCCCACCGCGCGAGCTGAGCCGGTTGAAACCCGACGCCGTTCTCGGGCGTGTAGCCCGGGCGGAGCGCCGATGTCCCGGCTCTCCGGGTCGTATCCCGCACATCGGAAAGGTGTCCCATGGCACGACACACCCGCACCTCCCGTCGCCTGCCGAAGGCGGCCGGCGCCGCCGGCGCCGCGGCCTGCTTCATCGCCGCCGGCTCGTTGGCTCTGGCCGACACGTCTCCACGCCAAGCGGCGCAGGGGCCCGAGGTGACCGGCGGGGTGGCGACCTACCGGTCCGACGCGACCATCGGACGCCTGTCCGTGCCGTCGTCCTGGACGAAGATCGTCATCGGCAAGGGCGTCACCCTTCGCGGCAACTTCCTGATTCCCGCGGACCGCACCGCCGCGCTGACCATCCAGGGGAAAGACGCGAGAACGTCCCGCCTCGTCGGCGACGGCAGCCATGTCAAGGACACGGACCTCGCGGCGGTCTCCACCGAGGCACGGATCGACCTGAGGCTGAAGACCTTCACCTCGCTCAACCCGCGCCACTTCCACATCATCGCCAAGCGGGCCAGGGTACTGGCTTCCGGAATCCGGGTGATCGACGACCGCGACGAATACCACAACAACTCCGACGGCTTCGGCGGTGGCGACGGCTCGGTGATCGAGGACTCGTACTTCGACACCTGGGACGACACGTTCAAGATCTACAACGGTGATCTGACGGTGCGGAACACCACCGTCCTGCACAACGCCAACGGCGCACCCGTGCAGATGGCATGGGGCGACTACGGTCACGGCACTCTGATCGCCGACGGTCTGAAGGTCGTCTCGCGCTCGGGGAACCACTACAACCAGGGCCTGTTCTCCTGGGCCGGGGGGACGAAGCCGGACAGCCGGAGTGTCGAGCTGACGGGCGAGGGCCTGATCCGGTCCACAGCACCGGACATGCGCACCGCACCCCTGTACGTCTGGAAGGACGGCGTACGGAACAAGACGATCAGTGTGCGGGGCGGAGTCTGCTCCGCACTGCGCAGCACCGGCGCCAACACCGTCTTCGAGCCCGGGGCGCGCGACAACACGGTCAGGGTCACCGACTGCGATTGATCCGGCGCGTCGGCGGGTCCGTTGCGGGGGCTCCCGCAACGGACCCGCCGCAGGGGGCCGCGAGGTCAGCTCGGCTCGTCGCCCCAGGCCAGCTCTGCCCCTGTGTACGCGGTGATGCCCGGTGCCTCGCTGTAGACCGCCGATCCTCCGTAACTGTGGTCGTCCCTCTCGTCGAAGTTCGACCAGTCCGTCTTGCTCGCCCTCAGCTGGATGTCCCCGGTGTGGCTTCCGGGCTCCAACGAGCCTCCTGTGAAAGCGACTTCCAGGTAGGTGTCCGCGCCGTCGAGGGGCTCGGCAAGAGGGACGGCCCTGAGCCGGAGGCTGGAGCACCCGACGGCGGCGTGGTCGCACCAGACGTTCACGGCGGAGGCGGTGTCGCGGGTGAACCAGTAGCGGACGGTGACTGCGGTCAGGTCGACGGGCCGGTCCCCGCTGTTGACGACGCGAAGGTGCGGCCGCAGCGCGTTGTCCCCCGTGGTGTCGTCGTTGCTGCGGTACAGCACCGTCAGATCGCCGCTGGGGACACCGGGTTCCTGCGTGCGGACGGTGAGCGGCGCCGAGGCGGCGGACACGTTGCCCACGGCGTCGCGGGCTCGCACGGTGAAACGATAGGCCGTACCCGCCGCCAGGTCGCGGTCGACGTACGTGGTCTGCCGCACGGGGCCGGCGATCCTCACTCCGTCGCGGAAGACGTCGTAGCCGGTGACGCGGACGTTGTCGGTGGCGGGCCGCCAGGACAGGGTGACCCGGTTGGTGGTGCTGGTCGCCGACAGGCCGGCCGGGACCGTGGGCGCCTCGGTGTCCGGCTCGGGTGCTCCGCCCACGGCCTCCGCCAGGCTGATGCCGGTCGTACTGTTCTCGCCGCCGAGCGGCACCTGGTGGTCGAGGCTCACGAACTTGCCCTGCTGCTGCCACAGAACGGGCTTGAGGAAGGCGTACTTCTCCTCGTCCCAGGTGACCCAGTCGTTCTTCAGGAGCCCGCCGGTGTCACCGGAGTTGGGGTTGAGGCACCAGAAGGTGTGGTGCAGGCCCTCGTCCGAGATCAGCCCGCGCAGCGCCGTCATCCACTTCTGGTTGGGCCCGCCGTCGAGATAGCCGCCCCATTCGCCGATGAGCAGGGGGGACGTGTTCTCCTTGTGCAGGTAGAGCCAGTTGGGGTCCCAGACGTCCCGCTCCAGGGTCTGACGGCTCCACTCCCCCTCGAACCAGGGCTGCTGGTACACCAGGGGTCCGTAGTCGTGCGGGGAGTAGACCAGTTGGTCCTGGTGCGCGCCGAGGTCCACGGGGTGGTCGCGGGCACCGCGCAGGTTCCCGCCCCACCAGTTGTTGTGAAACGCCTTGGGGTTCTCCGAGTTCCAGCTCGTGCCGTCCTTGGGGTAGGTCTCGATGCCCTCGCACAGGATGAGGACCTTGGGGTTGACGGCAAGGATGCGCCGGCCCGCGGTCTCACAGGTGTGCTTGAAGTTGTCGATGTCGGTGCTGCCGTCCCACTTGGCCCGCGGGGACTCGTTGAACTTGCCGTGCGGCTCGTTCTTGATGTCCATCGCGACGACGGTGTCGTCGTTCTTGTACCGGGCGGTCACCCATTCCCACGCCTGGTAGAACTTCTCGGGTGTGAGGGAGCCCTTCCACCACACGGGGTAGACATGGCCGGAGTTGTCCGCCTCCGCGCTGTGCACGTCGAGCATGACCTTGATCCCGTACTCCTCGCACAGGTCCAGCCAGTGGTCGAAGATCTCCAGCGTGCTCATGCCCGCGAGTTCCGGGTTGGCGGCGGCGTTGATGCCGGTGGCCGGGGCGAGGTTGCCCGCCTTCCATTCGAGCAGGAGCTGGGTCGAGATCGGGACGCGCACCATGTTGATGCCGCGTTCGGACATCTGCCGGGTGACGACCTCCAGATTGGCCGTCCACAGACCGTGGAAGACACGTTCCGAGGTGTTGAACCCGAACCAGTTGACGCCCGTCAGGCGGACCGGTTTGCCCGCCTCGTCCACGATCAGATTGCCCTGGGTGTGCAGCCAGTCCGCCTGCGGGGCCGCCGTAGCTGCGGGCGACGGGCTCTGGGCAGCGGCGGGTACGGTCAGGGTGGGCACGGCGGCGACGGCCAGGCCGAGAAGCAGGGCGACGGCCAGGCGCCGTCGACGGCGCGGTCCGGATCTCGTGGGAGTGGGTGAGGACATGGGGCGACTCGCTTTCTTCAGGTGACGTCGGACAGAGCAGGAAGGCTTCAGGCGGAGTACTCAGGAGGGCTCGTCGCCCCAGGCCCGGTTGCCGTCGAGGTATGCGGTGATCCGGGGCGCGTCGGTAGGTGCCGCGGCGGGAGAGTGACTGTGGTCGTCGCTCTCGTCGAAGTCCGACCAGTCCGCCTTGCCGAGCCGCAGTTCGATGTCCCCGGTGTCGGTGCCGGCCGGCAGGGTTCCCGTACGGAACCCGATCTCGACGTACGCGTCGGCGCCCTGTACCGGGGTGCGGAGTTCGACGACCCGCGCCGACACGGTGGAGCAGCCGAGAGCCGCGTGGTCGCACCACACGCTGACCGGGGAGTCGCCGTCGCGGGTGAACCAGTAACGGACCTTCACGTCCCTCAGTGCGACGGCCTGGGAGGAGGTGTTCACCACCCGCAGTCCGGGCCGCACCGCGTTGTTCCCGCGCGCTCCGTCGTTGTCCCGGTGGGTGATCCGCAGGCCGCCGCTCGCGGGACCCGAGGGTTGCGTGGTCACCGTGAACGGGTCGGACGGGCCGGACACGTTGCCGGCCTCGTCCCTGGCTCGGACCGTGTAGGTGTACCCGGTGTCCGGGCGCAGTCCGCTGTCGGTGAAGACCGTGCCCTCGACCAGGGCGGTGTTCACCTTTCGTCCGCCGCGGAACACGTCGTACCCGGCCACGACCCCGTCGTCCTCGGCGGCGTCCCAGGCGAGTGTCACGCTGGTGGACCGGGCCAGCGTGCCGCGCAGGTGGCGGGGGACCTCGGGGGCCTGGTTGTCGCTGCCGTCCGGTGAGGCGGGCACCGCGGGGCGTGAGTTGCGGACCAGCATGGTGAACTGCTCGTGGAACCAGTGCCCGGCCAGCGGCGCGTCGGGCAGTGCCCCGGTCGGCCGGCCTCCGGCGTTCGGAGCGACGTGCCCGGGGTCGCACATGGGGTCGGCCCGCTTGCCCTCGCCGTTGGGGATGTCCTCGGAGGCCCCGTCCGACTCGCCGGGTGGTTTCACCCAGACGTAGGCGTCGAGGTGCGCGTCGGGCAGGTCCCGGGGGGAAGCCTGCGGGGCGCGCCCCAGGCCGGCACCGGCGACGTTGCACCACAGGCCCCGGTGGGCGCGGCGGTCCACGGCGGACTGCTGGACGTGGGTGTCGACGTCGAGGCTGGCGCTGCCGGCGGTGGGCCGGGCCGTGCCGCCCCAGCCGTTCCGGCTCGTGTCCATGATCATGCCGGTGGTCGCCGGCCAGCCCTTGGCACGGAAGGCTGTCCAGAGGGCCGCCGCGTAGTCCGCCTCGTCGAAGACCGGGTTCCATTCGTAGAAGCGGGAGCTTTTCAGGGGCAGACCGCTCACGCTCAGCCGGCGTTCGGGGTCGGGGAGGAAGGGTTCCGTGGCCGGTGTGTAGTTGGCGACGTTGGTGGCGAACCCGTCCACGCTGTCGAGTCCGGCACGGGTTCCGTTGGCGACCTCGGTGTAGAGGTCGACGGTCCCCTTCAGGTTCGTGTCCCAGCCCAGCCAACCGGAGTGGGCGATGTCCAGGTAGGTGTAGACGTTGGGCAGGGCGTGCAGCCGGTCCAGCGTGTAGCGCACGGCCTCGACCTGTATCCCGCTGCTCCTCGCCCTGGAGCACTCCGGATCCTGCAGGTTCGTCACCAGGTTGGGCAGTCCGTCGGGTTCGATCACCGTGACGATGCGGATGTCCGCGTACGCCGGGTCGGCCATGACGTTCGCGATCTCGTCGATGTAGTCCCGCCGGTAGCGCTCCAGCCCGGCCTGGGTCAGGGGGAGTTCACCGTTGGAGGCGAGTGCGGCGCAGTCCCGCCCGGGAAGGTTGTAGATGACGAAGGTGGCGGTGATCGGCCTGCCCGGTATCTGCTGCGCGCGGGCCGCGTCGAGATGCTCGCGCAGTCCCTTGCGGCCGTTGTTGACCGCGCCGCCGTGCACGGCGGCGATCCGGTCGAGCCACACGGCGGTGGGGCGGTGCTTGACCGCCGCCATCCGGTCGCGGAGGGTCGCGTCCGCCGTCCGGGCGATCGTGGTGTCGACCAGCTCGGCGTAGTCGGGATTGAGGTAGGCCGAGGCACCTGTGAAGGGGTTGTCCTGGTGGGGCTCTGCGGTGGGGACCGGTGCGGCGGCAGCGTTCATCGGCAGCAGCAGTGAAGCTGTGGCAGCCACGGTCAGGATGCCCGTCAGGGCACCGCGGGGCAGGGTGGTTCTCATGGAGCGAAGATCCCTTCGGTCGGATGCGGCCCTCGCAGGCCGCGTCGAAGCGGCTCCGCGGAACGGGCCGGGGCGGCGGCCGGGCAGGCCGTGCCGACGTGCAAGGTGAGGGTGAGGGTGTGGTCGGGCGGGACCGTCGCCGCGCGTGGAAGGACCGGGCCACGCCCGTGTCGCGCGTGTTCGCAGGACGGCTCAGTCCGGTGCGTCCGAACGGTCGGCCCGCGCAGGTGACGGGCCGGCGATCCTCCGCAGTCGCGAAGGCCATCCGCGTGGACGCGACGCGCTCCAGCCGGCGTTGTCCCCAGCCGTGCGAGCGGTAGCCGTCGGCTCAGGCAGGCCGCGGCATCCCGGAATCATGTCGACGCGATGACATGAAGCCAGGGCGATCGGACGGTGTCAAGGGGGGTCGACGCCGCCGTCCCAAGGAATCCGCCAGGAGCGGGGAAACGTGGAGCCTCTCTCTGCGCGCCCCTTGACGTCGGCGTCACGGACCACCACCATGCCGATGTTGGGAGCGCTCCCATGGCATGGGGCGCCCATCCGCTATCCCACCGGAACTCCGGGCATTCTCCGCCCGGTTGCCACCACCGGCTCCGCGCACCAGCGACTCCGCCTGCGGCGGACACGGTCGACGGAGCGTTCCCACCTCCGGATGGACGAAACGGACATGACCTCCTTCAAAAAAGTGATACGGATCCTGCCGGCCCTCGCTCTCCTCGGACTGCTCACCGTCCTTCTCCCCGACCGGCCGGCACAGGCGCACGGCGCGATGGTCTCCCCCGCGAGCCGTACCTACGCCTGCTACCTCGACGGGCTCCGCCCCAGCGGAGAGATCGACCCGGTGAACCCCGCTTGCGCCGACGCCGTCGCCGTGTCAGGGACACAGGCGCTGTACGACTGGTACGGCGTGCTGCGCTCGGACGGTGCGGGACGCACCCGCGGCTACATCCCCGACGGGCAGCTGTGCAGTGGTGGTTCGCCGAAGTACGCGGGCCTGGACCTCCCGAGCACGCAGTGGCCCGTACAGGGCATGAGAGCGGGCGGCGAGTACGAGTTCACCTACGCGGCCTGGGTGCCGCACCCCGGCAGCTTCCGGCTCTACATCACCAAGGCGGGCTACGACCCGACCCGCCCGTTGCACTGGGACGACCTGGAGGCCGCACCGTTCCTCACCGCAGCCCCCCAGCCCCCGCTCACCGACGGCGTCTACCGGCTGCGCGGCCGACTGCCCGAGAACCTGACAGGCCGCCACGTCATCTACAGCGTCTGGGAACGGTCCGACAGTACGGAAACGTTCTACAACTGCTCCGACGTCGTGCTCGGAGACGACGAGACGACTCCCCCGCCCGAGCCCGAGCCGGCCGACTGCTCCGCGTCCGTCGAGGTCACGCACAACTGGCCCGGCGGTCATCAGGCGAGCGTGACGATCACCAACAACGGTCCACGCAAGATGACCGACTGGGCCGTGCAGTGGACGATGCCGGACCCCGTCACGCTGGTCGACGGCTGGAACGGCACCTTCATGCACACCGGGAACACGGCCATGGTGCACGCTCCGGCCTGGAACAAGAGCCTGGACCCGGGCGAGACCGCCACAGCAGGCTTCAAGGGAACCTCCGACACCCAGCCGAAGTTCACCTCCGTACGGTGCAGTTGACTGCTCCGACCGGGCGTTCGCCCTGGCGACGGGCCGCGTTAAGGGCGCGTTACGCGAGTCTTGGTCCCGCCTTCGGTCACGCTCCGGACATTGCCGTGCGCACAAGGTGATCCGAGGCTGGAGCTCCTGGTGGTGCCCAGCGTTCCACCAGCGAGCGGTGACGCGTACCGGGCCACTTTCAGGAAGCGACGGCTGAGACCAGCCGGGACTGGGACGCGCGGCCGCAACGGCGGGATCCGGCCGGACCTGTACCGCCTCGGAACGGACAGGCACCAGCCCCCGGCTGGACCGTTCCGGCGCGGACCGGGATCCCTGGCATGGGAAAGGAGTTGCGATGCGCCCTGCCGGCCGCCCCACGCCACGTAGCGGATGGCGAGGGTGCGGCCAGACGGCTGCTGTGGGTGGGTGGTACCGCGCACCCACAGCAGCCGTTACCGAAGGCGAAGGAGCCCTCACCCCGGAGACACCGCGCGGCCCTCGTCCTGCGCACAGTGCACTCCAGCCGCCGCTCTGAGCGTCGAGAGATCTACCGGCCCCGGCCCGGGCCGGGGCCGTCCGAGCGCCCTCGCACGGGAGCCACGGAGCGTCACCGCAGGGCGGCCGAGGGCCTCCACGACTTCGGCTCGGGGAACCCAACGAGCTTCACCACCAACCGCCCGATGCGAGTCCCGTGCTCGCGGACCACGTCGGCGGGCGGGCACGAGCTCGACCTTAGCGAGCGGATCGGCAGTACAGCAGACCCGAGCGGCCGCGCCATGACCGGCCGGCCGGCGGAGATCAGCTCTTCGGGCGGCCGGGAATCACCGCGCGCGCCCGCTTCGGCAGCCGATGTCTGCCGCGCGTGACCGGGTGGCGAACGTCGGGCGGATACTCGGGGGGTTGGGGAGGCAGCAAGGGCCACGGATGTGTGGAGCGCGTCGGCCCGGACTGCGGGTCCTCGGGCACGACGGGGGGCATGTGACTCCACGACGGCCATCCGTCGGCGAGGCGCGCGAGCGCGCGCCGGATGATCGGCTCCGTCAGCCGGATCTCCGTTTCCCGGCGCAGGAGTCCGTGCACGAGGGGAGCAAGCGCCCGGGCCTGGCCGGTGAGCAGGCGGTCGAGGTCGGCGCAGCTGACGTCGGCCGCGGGGCCCGGACGTACGAGCGGCTGGGGCCGTCCGGCGAGCAGCGACGCGATGATGTGGCCCACGGCCCACATGTCCGCGGCCGGGTCTGGGTCCGCCAGCGGGGACAGTTCGGGGGCGAACCGCAGCAGGCGCGCCTGCTGGGAGATCCAGCCCAGGCCGATGAGGTCTCCGGTACCCGACCCGGAGAGCACGACGGAACGATCCGGCTGAACCCATACCTGGGCGGCGGCCAGGTACCCCCACACGAACCCTCGGGCATGCGCGTCCGACAGGATGTTGAGCACTGCAAGGGCGATGGCCGCGATCTCCGGAACGGGAAGGCTGCCGTGGCGGAGCAGGTCCACCACCGGCAAGCCCGGGGGCCGTTCGTGCAGCAGCCAGACGGAAGTGTCCTTCCGCACCACGCCGACGGTCCGCGCGATGCCGGGGTGCTGACGGAATTCCAGCGTCAGATCCCGCGCGAAGAAGCGCTCTGCCAAGTCCCCGACCATCCCCGCATCGGCGCTCGCGGCAGCAGTCACTCGCACGCCGCACAGTTCGCGGCCGGTGGCGGCGTCCCGAAGGAGCCAGTGAGCCAGGTCGGCCTCGTTCCCAGTCACACGCTCCATCTGAAATCGACTCAGTTCGTCCACGCTCTCCTCATCGGCTCGGACCCGCACACCGGGTGCCTCCAGGCCCGGGGAACCTGCACCGGGCCTGCGGGCGTGCCCTTCAGCCAAGCCAGGTGGCCTCTACGCGCTCAAGATTGCGGGTGCCGCGGTTGAAGCGCTCGTCGTTGCGCAGGGTGTACGGCTGATAGTCGCTTCCGACACCGCCGAACACCTCGCGGGCCCCGTTGGCGCCCCTCGCGATCGGACGGCCGTCCGCCACCCGGTCCATCAGCAGGCTCAGGGTGTCCTGCGAAATGCCTCCGGCGGTGCGCACCAGGGAGGCGAGGTTCTGTTGCCAGTTACGGCCGTACGCGTCGTCGATGCCGGCCGTACGCGCGAAGAACGGCCGGTACAGCGAACTGCCCAGTGCCACGGCGGTGTAGGCCTCGAAGAGGCTGACCTCGCCGTCACCGGGGATGATCCCCTCGCCACCGTGGTCGGCCGCGATCCGGGCGACGACCGAGGGCAGGCCCGCGAGCAGGTTGGTCTGCCACGTACCGGTGAGACCGGGGTGCCCGTTCTCTCCGGGTTCCGAGCCCGAGACGATCGCAACGTAGCGGTAGCCGTGCTCCTGCTGGAATTCCGTCAGACCAGGTATGCGGTACTGCTTGCCTTGCGAGGTGACCTCCGTATCGACGCCGATGTCGGGGTGCGTCGGCCCGGGCTGTGCCACTGCCGCCGAGGCGGCGGCGTCGCCCTTTCCCTCGTCCGAGGAACTGCGGCCTTCTGCCCCGGAACTCTGCTGCGGGGATGTCGTGGGGGTGGCCGCGTGGTCCTCCGTCCGGTCCGCAGCGAGGCCCGAGGGGGACGTGGCGGTGTCGTCGGCGGCCGGGACCGTCGTGGAAGCCGCGGTCGGTGACTCCTTCGGTTCAGCGCTGTCCGCCGTGGGACCACACCCAGCCGAGAGCGTCCCGGTCATCACCAGGACCACTGCCACCAGGGTCTGTTTGGACGTGCGCACATCTGCTCCCTTCCCGGGGCCGCCGGTTCACCGACGGCCGGACCCACAACCGGAACGGCACTTTGATCGACCGCTCGGAGGGAACACTCCGCAGCACCGGATCGGGTTTCAGCCCGTGCGTCGCTGTCGGAGAGACGGCGCCTCTCGGAACCCGCCTGGTCCGGCGCCCAGGGGGCGCACGCCGCGCACAGCCGTCCGAACAGCGCTGCGAGGGGGCCGACCGTCAACGCCCGCGACCGCTCGGCAGCCGGAGCTGGCGCCGAGCGGAAACTCTCACTCCTCCACGGCACGTCGATGCGCCGCGAGGTCCGGCGTCTGCCCGGGCGACCGCGACCCGAAACCGTCGGGTTGTGGTGCTCGGCGGCCGACGCCGCACCTGTGGACAGCAACCGGGCGTGGCAGTCCATCCTCTGCGGATATCACCGGGAGCACACCCTCCGCCGTATGAAGGAGGTACTCGGCCGGACCATGCCGAAGACCCGTGCGGCTACTTCGGCGGTGTCGCCCCCTTGTTGTCCGCGGCGCGGCGGGGTCGTCTGATGCGGTGGATGACCAGTGCTGCCAGGAGCAGCAGGGCGAGGACTGCGGCGAGCGCCGCCGGGCCTGCGGCCTGGACGGAGTCGGCGATGGCCCGCTGGAGGGCTCCGGCACCGTCGATGACGGGATCGGTGGTGGCCGGGTCGTGCTGGATGCGGATCTCGTACCAGCCGTAGTAGGCGACGTACGTGCCGACGGCGAGGAGGAGGCCGCCGCCGAGGCGTGGGGCCACGGCGCCGAGACGGCGGAGCCGGGTGACTGCGGTGGTGCGGGTGAGGGCGACAGTGAGGGAGGCGGCGCCGACGATCAGGCCCATGCCGGCGGCGTAGGCGATGTACAAAGTGATGCCTTCGGCGGTGGAGCCGGTACGGAAGGCGGAGACGACGATGGCGAGGAAGGGTGCGATGGTGCAGCCCAGGGAGGCGGTGGCGTAGGCCATTCCGAACAGGGCCATCGAGGGCAGGGAGCGGGTAACCTTCGGGGCCCGACGGAGCTTGGGGGCGAGGGCGGGCAGTTGACGGCCGGCAAGCAGCCAGCCGCCGGCGACGGCGATGAGCAGGCCGAAGCCGATGGTGAACCAGGGAAGGTGCTGCTGGACCTGCCCGGCGACCGGCTGGACGGCGAGCCCGAAGATGCCGAAGAGGGCGCCGAAGCCCACGGTTATCGCGGCGGTGGCTGCCAGTGCCCGGCCGACGGCGACGGTGCGGCCGGGATGGTCGTCGCCGAGGACGAGAAGGGACAGGTAGGCAGGCAGGAGGGCGAAGCCGCACGGGTTGACGGCGGCGAGCATGCCCGCGGTGAGGGCGAGGGGCAGGTCATTCATGGCGGGTTCAGCCGGTCAGGCCGGCGACCTTCTCGGCCAGCCCCTGCCCGGCGGGCAGGACACCTTCGTAGACGGTGGCACCGTTCTTGTCGAGGATGACGTAGCGGCTCTGCTCCGTGACCTTGAACCGCTTCCACACCTCGCCGTTCTCGTCGGACAGGTGCGGGAAGCCCGCGGTCTTCGTCTCGGCGACGAAGTCCTGCATGGCGTTGTTGGTGTCCAGGCCGGCGACGCCGACGACGGTGACCTCGCCCTCGTGCGCGGCGGCGACCTTGGCCGTCTCGGCTGCCTGGGCCTTGCACTTGGGACACCACGGGGCCCAGAACCACAGCACGGCCGGCTTGCCGGCCAGGGTCTTGGCGTCGAAGGGCTTGCCGTCCACGGTGGTGGCGGTGAAGTTCAGCGCCTCGGGAACCGCCGGCTCGTCGCCGCTGTCGCCGGAGCCGGGGGACTGCTCGGCGGCGGAGGACGCAGTCGACGGCGCAGTGCCGGAGCCGGCTCCGGTACCCGTGGTTTCGGAGCCGCTGTCCGCACCGCAGGCGGAGACGGTGAGCAGGACGGCGGCAGCAGCGGCCGGAACGAGAGCGCGGGCTCGCATGGGAACTCCTGAATGTATGGACCGGCTGTGAGCGTAAATCGCTTCGCCGGTCCGCGGTGCGCTGACGTTCTTACGGTTTGGTGACGCCGTCAGCTCAGCTCCGTCCGCAGCCTCGGATCACCCTCCGCCGCAGATCAGATCGGGGGCGCGCCGCAGCAGGCGTCCCTCTCCTTCGGCTCGGGCGCGGCTGATGACGGCGTGGTGGCAGACGCAGGGCGTGGGGGGGCGAGAGCGGCTGTCCTGGAACCGACAGGGCTCCCGTGCAACTGAGTTGAGACGTCGAACGCCTCCCTCAACGGCACGAGGGCCCTGTCGGTTTCATCCTCCTTCCTCGCACGGCCCCGTCACCCGCTCGGCCGTCACGCTCGCTGACCCGCGTGAGCGCACACAGGCGGGCAGGGGCTTCTCAGAGCGTGGCGAGGACGGCGCGGTCGAGGATGTCCAGGCCCTCTTCCAGCTCGGCGTCGGTCACGGTCAGCGGCGGGAGCAGCTTGACGACCTCTCCTTGCGGACCGGAGGTCTCCACGAGCAAGCCGCGTTCGAAGGCACGGGCGCAGACGGCCGCTGCCCGGGACCGGTCGTCGAACTCGATACCCCAGACGAGACCCCGGCCCCGGCAGGACGCGCCCTCGTGTTCGGCGGAGATCGCGAGCAGTGCTTGCTCGACCCTCTCCCCCAGGCGTGCGGTGCGCGCCTCCAGCTCCCGGTCCGCCCAGTATGTGCGGAGGGCCGCGGCAGCCGTGATGAACGCCGGGTTGTTGCCTCTGAACGTGCCGTTGTGCTCCCCCGGCTCCCAGAGATCGAGTTCTGGACGGAAGAGGGTGAGGGCCATGGGGAGTCCGTAACCGCTGATGGACTTGGAGACGGTCACGATGTCCGGGACGATGCCGGCCTCTTCGAAGGAGAAGAAGCCGCCGGTTCGGCCGCAGCCCATCTGGATGTCGTCGACGATCAGCAGCATGTCGTGACGCGTGCACAGGTCGGCCAGGGCACGGAGCCATTCGGGCCGGGCGACGTTGATCCCGCCCTCGCCCTGAACCGTCTCGACGATGACCGCGGCGGGCTGGTTGAGACCCGAACCGGAGTCCTGCAGGAGACGCTCGAACCAGAGGAAATCGGGGAACTGACCGTCGAGGTAGTCGTCGAACGGCATGGGGGTGCCATGAACGAGGGGGATGCCGGCACCTGCCCGTTTGAAGGCGTTCCCGGTAACGGCCAGGGAACCGAGGGACATGCCGTGAAAGGCGTTGGTGAACGAGACGACCGATTCCCGCCCCTTGACCTTCCTCGCCAGTTTCAGCGCAGTCTCGACGGCATTCGTTCCCGTCGGCCCGGGGAACATCACCTTGTACGGCAGTCGGCGTGGGGCCAGGACGAGGTCGTTGAAGCTCTCGAGGAATTGCCGCTTGGCTGCCGTGGCCATGTCCAGGCCGTGGGTGACGCCGTCCCGCTCCAGGTAGTCCAGGAGGGCTCGCTTCAGAACCGGATTGTTGTGGCCGTAGTTGAGTGATCCGGCTCCTGCGAAGAAGTCCAGGTAGCGGCGCCCGTCTTCGGTCCACAGATGGCTCCCGCGGGCACGGTCGAAGACCACGGGCCAGCCGCGGCAGTAGCTGCGCACCTCCGATTCCAGCAACTCGAAGGTGCTCATGGGGGTTTGCGTCGTGGTCATGCGCGTGCTGCTCCCTGAGAGGTGTGCTGGTCGTGCGGATGCGGTGTGCGGACCGGCCCGGGCAGGCGGGCACAAGCGGATTCAGCGGACCTAGAGGTGCGGACTTCCTTTGTGCCCGGGCAGACGGCCAGGACCTGGCCGGGTACGGGCGGGGAGAGGGGTCCGAACATGGGTGCGGGTTCCTGTGACGTCGGCCGGAGGTGAGGTCATGGGCACCCCTGCCCGAGCACGCAGAAGCATGCGCGACTTCTTCACAGTGTTATGGGCTCGTGCCGATCCTGAGCCAAGATCCTTACCCGTCATCGAGTTTGGGATCGGCAGGCCGGGCCTGGGGGGCGAGCGTCACCTGGTGTCCCACCGGTTCGGCGGTCAACTCTCCCCGGCGCGGCCCCGATGCCACCTCAGCGTCGCGAGTGCCCGCCCGTCGTCGTGGTATGCCTCTGGTCCCCCGGCGCGGCCTCGGGTCCGTGTTCGATTCGGCCGGGTCGGCGAAGGAGAGCTCGTTCTCCGGCCTGCTTGAACACGCGCGAGCGGGCCCGTAGCCACCAAGGCACAAGGTGGGTACGGGCCCGCTCGGGGAGCCGGGTTGCGGTGGGCGGTCAGACGGTGGTCTGGGCCGGCTCGGGGTCGGCGTCCTCGTCGGTGTCGAGGCCGGCGTCACGCCGCTTGACGAAGGCGAGGAAGGAGTTCAGCTCCTTCTTGACGACCGGGGCGAGGAGGTACAGGCCGATGATGTTGATGACGGCGAGCATGAACAGCACCGCGTCGGCCATGTCGATCAGCGTCTGCAGCGTGAGCAGGGAGCCGGCCACCGCGACGACCGTGTAGAGGACCTTGAAGGTCACCTCGCTCGCAGCGCTGCGGCCGAAGAGGTGGGTCCAGGCCTTCATGCAGTAGTAGCCCCAGGTGAGGACGGTGGAGATGGCGAACAGCATGACCGCGACGGTCAGGATGTAGGGGAACCAGGGCAGCACCGTCTCGAAGGCGTCGGAGGTGATGGTGACGCCGCCGATGGACTCGCCCGCGCGGGCCTCGGCCCAGCTGGCCGGGTTGGCGATGACGATGGTCAGCGCGGTCATGGTGCAGATGACGACGGTGTCGATGAACGGCTCCAGCAGCGCGACCAGGCCCTCGCTCGCGGGGTGCTTGGTCTTCACCGCGGAGTGCGCGATGGGGGCGGAGCCGAGGCCGGCCTCGTTGGAGAACGCGGCCCGCTTGAAGCCGATGATCAGCGCGCCCAGGACACCGCCCGCGACGCCCTCGGGGTTGAAGGCGCCCTCGATGAT
>NZ_JBEZNL010000037.1:0-81422 GCF_040653275.1 Streptomyces sp. NPDC048002
TCCTTCCTCGCCTTCGTCAAGCGGCGTGACGCCGGCCTCGACACCGACGAGGACGCCGACCCCGAGCCGGCCCAGACCACCGTCTGACCGCCCACGGCGGCCCGGCTCCGCGAGAGGGCCTGTCTCACCCGCGCCTTGGTGAGGCGGGCCCTCTCGCCCGTATCAGCAGGTGACAGACGCCCTGGTGAGACACCCGGTCACCCGTTAGGGTGTGAAGAACGCATCAAGATGATGCTGGTGTGCCGGGAAGTCTGGTCGGCGTCCGAGGGACCTGTGTGCCCGCCGTCGACACACCCCCGGAGGGGTTTCTTCCCATGACTCAGGCACGCCCCCGCAAGACCGCGTTCGGCATTCTTCCCTGGCCCGAGCGGCAGGCGATCACCGAAGCCCTGCGCACCGAGACCGTGGGCGGACTGGTCCTGCTCGCCGCGGCCGTCATCGCTCTCGTCTGGGCCAACAGCCCCTGGAGCGCTGCCTACGAGGACATCCGCGACTTCCACTTCGGCATCCCCGCCCTGGGCCTCGACCTGTCCGTCGGCCACTGGACCGCGGACGGACTGCTGGCGGTGTTCTTCCTCGTCGCGGGCATCGAGCTCAAACGGGAACTGGTCGTGGGCGAGCTGCGCACCCCGGCCACCGCCGCGCTGCCGGTGGTCGCCGCCCTCTGCGGAATGGCCGTTCCGGCAGCCCTCTACACGCTCACCGCCGCGGCGGGCGGCGGCAGCCTCGACGGGTGGGCCGTCCCCATGGCCACCGACATCGCCTTCGCCCTCGCGGTCCTGGCGGTCATCAGCACCCATCTGCCCTCCGCCCTGCGGGCCTTTCTGCTGACCCTCGCCGTCGTCGACGACCTCGGCGCCATCCTCATCATCGCCGTCTTCTTCACCTCCACCCTCAACTACTGGGCCCTGGCCGCCGCCCTCGCCGGGCTGGTCCTCTTCTACGTCCTCCAGCGGCTGCGGGTGCGCGGCTGGTGGTGGTACGTACCGCTCGGCGTCGCCGTGTGGGCGCTGATGTACAACTCCGGCGTCCACGCCACCGTCGCCGGAGTCGCCATGGGTCTCATCCTGCGCACCACCCGCGACCCCGGTGAGGCCGCCTCCCCGGGCGCCCGGGTCTCCCACCTGGTCCACCCCTTCTCGGCGGGAGTGGCGGTCCCCCTGTTCGCCCTGTTCGCGGCGGGGGTCGGAATCTCGGGGGAGGCCCTGGTCCAGGTGTTCACCGACCCCGAGCCGCTCGCCGTCCTCGTGGGTCTGGTCGTGGGCAAGACCCTCGGCATCTTCCTCGGCACCTACGCCGCCGTCCGCTTCACCCGGGCCCGCCTCAATCCCGACCTCGCCTGGGCCGACGTGCTCGGACTCGCGGTCCTGGCCGGGATCGGCTTCACGGTGGCCCTGCTCCTGGGCGAGCTGTCCTTCACCGACGAGGCGCTGGCCGAGCACGTCAAGGCCGCCGTCCTGATCGGCTCGCTGACCGCCGCCGCCCTGGCCGCCGTCCTCCTGCGCGTCCGCAACCGAATCTACCGGCGCCTGTGCGAGGAGGAGAACCGCGACGACGACGCGGACGGCATCCCCGACATCTACCAGACCGGCGCCCGTCGACCCTGACCTGCCGGGTTCGCCGTCTCGCGGGAGCCCTGCCGGTCCCGTAGGGTCCCGCTATGCCAGGTGGCAGGGTCGAAGTCATGGAGGAGCGCTCATGTCAGGGCAGTTCGAAGCGACCGTCGAGATCGGCCGGCCCATCGAAGAAGTGTTCGCGTATCTCGCCGATGGGCGCAACGACCCCCAGTTCAGCCCCCGCGTGCAGCGGATCGACCGGACGCCCGACGCCCCGACGGCGGTGGGGACCGTGTTCCGCAGCACCGTCAAGGACGCCGGGATGAAGACGGCGAGGGAGTTCCGCATCACCGAACTGGAGTCCCCGGTGCGGATGAGGTGGGCGGAGGTGTCCAAGAACAGCGTCACCGCGAGCGAGGGCGGCTACGACCTGGAGGCGCTCGGCGAGGGCCGGACCCGGGTCCGCATCTTCAACACCCTGGAGGGCCACGGCATCGGCAAGCTCCTGGTCGGCCTCGCTCTCGCCGCCGCCCGCAAGGACGCCCCCGCCTTCGGCGCGCGGATCAGGACGGCGGCCGAAGCCGCGATCGCGCCGCGCTGACCCACGGCGTACCGGGACACGAAAGGACGAGCCGGCGCGGCCGGCGCGCGGGGGACACCATGGGCACTGACATCCGCCGGAACCGGGGCAACGCCGGGACGCCCCGGGGCCGGCGTCCGTACGTCGCCGGGGCGTGGGCACTGGCCGCGGTGCTCGCGTCCGCGGCCTGCGAGACGGAGCCGAACGACGGCTCCGGCTCCCCGGACCCGGACCGGCCGAGCGCGGCCGGCTCGGCCGGGCCCGGCGCGACGGGCCCGGAAGACAGCGCCACGGGCACCGACGGGGAGGGCGGCGACGGCACTGTCACCGCCGCCTGCTCCGCCGAGGACCTCACCTTCGGCACCACCCTCAAGAACGAGGAGACGGAGATGCCCAAGCACCTCCTCATCACCGTCACCAACGTCGGCGACAAGGACTGCGGCATCCACCACTACCCGCACGTCTTCCTCGGCGACCCCGCCGAGGCGCGCGCCCCGATCGGCGTCTACGAGGACAGCGACCGCGGGACCGGACCGGTCACGCTCGCCCCGGGCGACGAGGCGTACTCAGCGTTGCTCGCCTCCGGTGTCCCCATGGACCAGTACGAGACCGACAAGGTGACCCTCCTCCTCCAGGGCCGCGAACCCGGCAGCGACGGCAGCGAACCGATCGGCGTCGACCTGCCGCGCGAAGTCCCCTTCGACGACGGTGCCCGCGTCACCTACTGGACGACCGAGTCCGGGTACGCGCTGGACTTCATCGTGTCCACCTGACCGGTCCTCGCCCAGGAGCCGGGGGATCGCGCAGGCAGGCCGGGGCGGGCCCGGCGCGTGACCGTGGCACCCTTTCACCACAGCAGGGTGCCCGGCGCGCCCTTGAAGGGGCCCCGTACCTCGTCGGTGATCCAGCCGCCGTAGAAGTCGCCCTCCTGCGCGCCGACCACCTCCCCGTCGACCGTGCAGCGGTCCACACGGCTCGGGTAGAACGCGAGGCACCCCGCGAGGAGTTCGTAGCCGGGATCGGGATGCGGATAGCTCCAGGCCGCACGCTCGCGCACCTCGCCCCCCACCACCACGTCCCAGTACTGCGCCACGCCCTTCCACTCGCAATGCGTACGGCTCCCCGGCGCCGGACGCAACCACTCCGTGCGGACGTCCGCCGGGGGCACGTAGAAGACCGGCGGGTGACTGGTTTCCAGCACCCTCACCGCTCTGCGCGTGTCCGCCAGGACCTCGGCGGCGCACTCCACGCGCACCCGCCGGTCGTCCTCCCGCAACGCGGGCGGCCGGGGATAGTCCCAGACCGACTCGATCCGCCGCGCGCCGGACCGGGGCTGTTGGTCCTCGCGCGCCGGATCGAGGTACACCTCGTCCACGTAGCACCAGGCCCACTCCTGACCGGAGGCCAGGGAGCGGGCCACGGGGTGACCGCTGGAGGCGAAGTGGGAGTGGGCGTGGGCGCCGGGCGAACTGTCGCTGCACCCCACGTGCCCGCAGGTCAGACAGAGCAGGAGGTCCGCGCGGGTCCCTCCGCCCGCCGGGCAGGCCGGGCACTCGGCACCGACCGGATCCGGATCCGGATCCGAATCCGAGTGCGGATCCGGGGCGGCGGTCAGGGTGTGCGCGCACCCGCGCCCCGAGGGGCGGCCTCCGTCGGGCCGCGGTGTCCATCTGGGCACGTTTCCTCCTCCGCTCACCCCTTCCTTCGCCCGTTCCCCGGCCGACGGATGCAGGCCGCGCTGCGCACGCGTCGGTGCGAGCGGGCGGCCTACAGTGGACCACCGGGACCGACCGCTGCCGCGGGCGCCCACGACCAAGGGGTCCGTCACGGGCGGGCGGCGCCCACGCACCTTCGGCACCGCCTCCGGCAGGCGGCGCCCACGCACCTACGGGACCGCCTCCGGCAGGCGGCGCCCACGCACCTACGGGACCGCCACTGGCAGGCGGCGCCCACGCACGATCGGGACCGGAGACCTCATGCGCGACTCGTCCACCGGGCCGGACGACGAGTCCGACACGCTGTTCGGACTGGACGCCCTCGCCCCCGACCGGGTGACCCCCACGCCGGGCACCGACGGAGCGCCCCGCTTCCGGGACTCCGCCGCCGCACGCCGGCTGCTCCCCGTACGGGAGATCCACGCGGAGCCCGCGGCGGCGGCCTCCCCGCGCGGGCGCCAGATCCTGAGCCGCTTCCCCGAGGCCCGGCTCGTCACGGTCGACTCCCACTGGCGCATCCCGGGCGTCCACGGTGACCGGGCCAACGTGGACCGCTGGGTCCGCGTCAAGGGCGAGACGCTCGTCCTCGGCGAGCGGAAGACCCTCGCCACCCGGCCCAACGGCAGGTCCGCCGACTGGATCGCACCGGGTGCCACCAACGGCTGCGCGATGGCCTGCGCCTACTGCTACGTGCCGCGCCGCAAGGGCTACGCCAACCCCGTCACCGTCTTCACCAACATCGACGCGATCATCGCCCACCTCGCACGGCACATCGCCCGGCAGGGCCCCAAGCCCGAGCCGAACCAGTGCGACGACCTGGCCTGGGTCTACGACATCGGCGAGAACGGCGACTGCTCGGTCGACGCCCTGATCTGCGACAACACCGCCGACCTGGTGCACGCGTTCCGGCACTGGCCGACCGCCAAGGCGTCCTTCGCCACCAAGTTCGTCAACCCCGACCTCCTGGCCCTCGACCCCCGCGGCCGCACCCGGATCCGCTTCTCGCTGATGCCGCCCGAGGACTCCCGCCTGCTCGACGTACGCACCTCGCCCGTCGCCGAACGCGTCGCCGCCGCGGCCGACTTCCTGGACGCCGGATACGAGGTGCACTTCAACCTCTCGCCCGTGGTGATCCGCCCGGGGTGGCGGGAGGCGTGGGCGGAGCTGCTGAGGAGGCTGGACGACGTCCTGCCGGAACGGGTCAAGCGGCAGGCCGCGGCCGAGGTGATCATGCTCACGCACAACCGGGAACTGCACGAGGTGAACCTCGGGTGGCACCCCCGTGCCGAGGACGTCCTGTGGCGGCCCGAACTCCAGCAGGCCAAACAGTCCCAGAACGGCGCCGTCAACGTCCGCTACCGCACCGACGTCAAAGCGCGGGCCCTGACGGAACTGCGCGCGCTGATGGACACGCACACCCCCTGGCTGCGCGTCCGCTACGCGTTCTGAGCGCGCGTCCGAGTACCGGAGCCCCTGTGAGGCACCCGCGTCCCCGGTGTGAAGATCCGGCGAACCCGGACATGGAACCGGCGCGCCGGGTGAGGAGGCGGGAGGTCCTTCCCGGGCCGGTGGAACACCAGCCCCGCAGGGAAGGGCGTGCCCCACCCCACCCTCACGGAAGCGCTCTGGAGAATCCTTTTGTCGTCCTCGGCCCCACCCGAATCGCTCCACCTCGCCGGCCTGACCAGCCAGATCGACGCGCTGCCCGACTGGCTCACGGGCAACGCCGACACGCTGATCGGCGTGCCCCTGCGCATCGCGCTGATCGTCGTGATCGCTGCCCTGGTACGGCTGGTCGCCAAGCGGGCCATCACCCGCATCGTGCGGCGCATCCTGGAACCGGCCGACCCCGAGGCCGCGCCGCGCCGCGGCACACGCGGCCCGCTGGTGCTCCAGCGCGACAGCGGCCGGGCCGGTGAGCGCCGCCAGCAGCGGGCCCGGACCATCGGCTCGGTGCTGAGCAGCATCGTGACCATCGTCATCGCCGTCATGGGCGTGGCCATGATCCTGGACCAGATCGGGATCGCCCTCGGCCCGCTGCTCGCCAGCGCGGGGGTCGTGGGCCTCGCGATCGGCTTCGGCGCGCAGAGCCTCGTCGCCGACTACCTCTCCGGCATGCTCATCATGGTCGAGGACCAGTACGGCGTGGGCGACTCCGTGGACCTGGGCGAAGCCGTCGGGGAGGTCGAGCACGTCGGGCTGCGCCTGACCCAGGTCCGCGACCTCAACGGCGGTCTCTGGCACATCCGCAACGGCGAGATCCTCCGCGTCCGCAACGACAGCCAGGAATGGGCCCGCGCCGTGCTGGACGTCTCCGTCGCCTACGACTCCCACCTCGACGTCGTTTACCAGGTCCTGGAGGAGGCCGGCCGGTCGATGCGGGAGGACCCCGCCTTCACGGACACCCTCCTGGAGGACCCCGCCGTGTGGGGCGTGCAGTCCCTCGACGCCGACGGGGTCGTGGTCCGCGTCGCCGTCAAGACGGTTCCGCTCAAGCAGTGGGCCGTCACCCGGGAGTTGCGGCACCGGGTCAAGGACGCCTTCGACGCCGCGGGCATCGAGATGCCCTTCCCTCAGCGTGCCGTATGGCTGCGGGAGGAGGACGGCAAGCGCTCCCGACCGGCGGACGCGCTCACCCGCCCCAACTGACCGCGCGGCCCACGGTTCTGGGAGGATCGGCCGTGTGACGCACTCCCCGCTCCAGGTCAACGCCCTGATCATCGACGCCGTCGACCCCGAGCGGCTCGCGGCCTTCTGGTCCGAGCTGCTCGGCCGGCCCGTCGTCGGCCGCATGGGCCCGTACGTGTGGCTGCAACGCCAGGGTGGGCTCGGCCTGGGCTTCCAGCGCACCGGCGAGCCCAAACAGGGCAAGAACCGCATGCACTTCGATGTCACGTCCGCCGATCCCGCCGCCGAGCAGAAGCGGATCGAGGCGCTCGGCGGAAGCAGACCGGAAGGGTACGCCGAGGGCGGCTTCCTGGTGATGGCCGATCCCGAGGGCAACGAGTTCTGTGTCATCCCCGAAGGCGCCTTCGAACTCGACGACGAGGGCCGCGCGGACTACTTGTACTGACCGAACCCTTCGGGCAGGACACCCATCCCGGGAGGCGTCTGCGTCGCGCAGCCGTCCGGCAGCCGTTGGCACAGCAGATGCCCGTCACGCATGCCGGCCAGATACGAGGCTTTCGCGATCTCCTGGAGCTTGGAGCGGGTCTCCGCCTCGGTTTCGGATATCGTCCACAGAACACCGCCCCAGGCGCAGACTCCCACCACCACGATCCCGACCAGCCAGCGCCGCACGGCCTTGGTCGCCCATGGCTGGGCCCTGAGTTCGCCGCTGAGCGAATGGCGCGGTGTCACCACGGTGTCGGGGCCGTCCAGGAGCAACTTGTAGGTGATCTGCTGCCCCTTGTGGATGACGTGTGGCCGGATGTACAGGGTGTCGCCGGTGAAGTCGGTGGGGGGAACCCACCGGTGGCCCCCGGTGCTCTCCTCCAGCTTCGCCACGATGCGCGACCCGAGGGCGAACTCGACGGGCCGGTCGTTGAAATGAGCCGCCTCGAACTCCCTGTGCCCCACGTTGTTCAGCTTCAGCGTCATCGTGTGCGGACGCAGGAGGCGCTGGTCTCCCCGGTACACGGTCACGTCACTCACACCACCCGCGATGAGCGGGGTGATCTCGACGGAGTACTCGGCCCTGCGCCGCGGCACGCTGGCCCGGTAACCCCAGTAGATCGCGGCGATCGCCACCACCACGGCGGCGACCGCCCCGACCGCACCCGCCGCGTCGGTCACGTCACTGGCCCAAGTCACGCTGGTCATGGTGGGGTTATAGCAGCGGCCGATGACCGGCTCGCCCGTTTCCGGGGTAATTCGGTGCCGGCCGGGATCCCCGCGGTGTCAGGATGCCGTCCATGGAGAACGGGACGTTCGGCGGTGGCATCGAGGTGCGAGCGGGACGCTCCGCGGACAGTGCCGCGATCACCGCCGTCGACCCGCTCGCGGCGGCGGGCGACGGCGCTCGGATCGACAGCATTCGGCGGTGGCTGCACCAGGGGGCCCTGATCGTCGCCGAGGACTCGTCAGGCGTCCTCGGGTACGGCGTCGTTGAGTACACCTTCTTCGAACAGGGCTTCCTGAGCCTGGTGATGGTCGCGCCGGGTGCGCGTCGGCGAGGCATCGGCGCCCGACTGCTCCGGGCCGCCGAAGCGGCGTGCGCCACGCCGAAGTTGTTCACTTCGACGAACGTCTCGAACCAGCCCATGCAGGCGCTGCTGCACGCACTCGGCTGGCAGCCGGTCGGTCTGGTGCACGGCCTCGACGAGGGCGATCCCGAACTCTTCTACCTCTGCCCGCCCGCACGGCTCCCGTGACGGTACGCGAACGTCGTCAGGGCAGGGCGAGGACGCAGAACTCGTGGCCCTCCGGGTCGGTGAGGCAGGTCCAGGGGGCGTCGCCCTGGCCGAGGTCGAGATCGGTGGCGCCGAGGGCCCGCAGCCGCTCCACCCCCGCCGCCCGGTCGTCACCGGGGTACGGCAGCAGGTCGAGGTGGACCCGGTCCGGCACGGTCTTCACGCCGGGTGCGCGGAGGAACTCCAGATAGGGGCCGACCCCCTTGGCGGAGCGCAACACCGCCTGATCGTCGTTCACTTCACGCAGGGTCCAGTCGATCGCCTGCCCCCAGAACCGTGCCATGGCCCGCGGATCCTCGCAGTCCACCACGATCGCCGCCACCGCCCCGGTGTCCCGGTACACCTCCCGGGGCTCCAGCACACAGAACTCGTTGCCCTCGGGGTCGGCGAGGACCGTCCACGGCACCTCGCCCTGACCGACGTCGGCGGGCCGCGCACCGAGGTCTTCGAGCCGCGCGACCAGCTCCGCCTGGTGGGCGGTGGAGGTGGTGGCCAGATCGAGGTGCAGACGGTTCTTGGCCGCGGTCCTCGCCTCCGGCACGGGGACGACGTCGATGCCGACGACGACCGGGTCCGGCCAGACGAGGTCCGCCCCGGGCCCGACGTAGCTCGTGACGCCGGGGCGGAAGAGGTTCCAGCCGAGCGCCCGCGCCCAGAACTCGCCCACCGCCAGGCTGTCGACAGCCTTGATGTTCACCTGTGCGAGGCGCAGCGTCATGCCGGTGATCCTAGGTGAGGCGGAGGGAGTTCGAGGCCCCAGTGCCGGCCCACGAGGTCGTGGCCGAAGGAGTGCTGGGGTTCCTCGTCGATGAGGGTGAAGCCGAAGTGCTCGTAGATACGGCGGGCCGACGTCAGGTTGGCGGTGGTCCACAGCGTCACCCGCCGGTGGCCCGCCTCGCACGCGAAGGCGAGGCACTCCTCGACGAGCCGGGTGCCCAGTCCGTGGCCGCTCTGGCCCTCCTGGACGGGGAGGCGTGAGCGTTCCTCGGCGCGGCGACGCTCACGCCGAACGGGTGGGGGCGGCCGGGTGCTCTCGACCCGCAGGACGTTCATTAGGGGCGGTGCCGAAGGATGCGTCCGCTCCGGGAGAGCGCTCCCCAAGGGTGCGGGCAGCGGGTAGGGTGCGGGCATGATCAGGCGGCTGCCGACGCTGGAGGACGTCGCACGGGAGGCGGGGGTCTCGCGTGCGACGGTCTCCCGGGTCGTCAACGGGGTACGGAACGTCGACCCCGCCATCCAGAGCGCGGTGCGCGACGCCGTGGCCCGGACCGGATACTCGCCGAACAGGGCCGCGCGCTCCCTGGTGACCCGGCGGGCCGAGACGATCGCCCTGGTCGTCTCCGGTGCGGGGGAGCCCGAGGGGGAGCGGGGTTCGTTCGCCGCCCGGATGCTCGCCGACCCCTTCTTCGGCCGCGTGGCCGGCGGGGTGATCGACTTCCTGCGGCCGCGGTCGATGCATCCGGTGCTGATGTTCGCCGACTCCGAGGCGACCCGCGCCGACGTGGCCGCCTACGTCCGGCAGGGCAGCGCGGACGGCGCGCTCGTCGTCTCCACGCACGCGGAGGATCCGCTGCCGGAGTTGCTGGCCGAAGCGGACCTGCCCTGCGTGCTGTTCGCGCGCCCGGCGCGCCCGGTCCCGGTCAGCTACGTCGACCTGGCGCACGCGGACGGGGGCCGGCTGGCCGCGGAGCATCTGCTGGCGCGCGGCTGCCGACGGCCCGCGACGGTCACCGGGCCGCTGGACGTGCCCGCCGGACAGGACCGGCTCTCCGGCTTCCGGGACGCGCTGGCCCGGCGCGGACACCCGTACATCCCGATCGCCGAGGGCGGCTTCACCTACGACAGCGGGGCCGCGGCGATGGCCCGGCTGCTGGCCGAACACCCGCAGATCGACGGGGTGTTCGTGGCCAACGACCTGATGGCGCAGGCGGCCTGCGAGGTGCTGCGGGAATCCGGCAGAAGCGTGCCCGGCGACGTGGCCGTGGTCGGGTTCGACGACTCCAGCGCGGCCCTCGTCTGCCGCCCCGCGCTGACCACCGTGCGGCAGCCGATGGAGGAAATGGCGGCCCGGATGGCGCAGTTGCTCCAGGAACACATCGAGGGCGCCCGCACCGAGCCCACCTCGGTCATCTTCGAGCCCGAACTGGTGGTGCGCGCGTCGGCCTAGTGGCCGTGTCCGGGCCCGGCCCGGTGGCGTGAAGGCGCCCGGCCCGTTCCGCAGCGGGGCGGGTTCATTGACATCAAGGTTTTCCTTCCGCACCATCGGGAGAGCGCTCTCCCGGGAAGGTGGGGGCGGCCACAGGGGGTGGAATGACCGAGGAAGAACTCACCAGGCTCGCGGACAAGCTGGACCTCCGGCAGCGGATCCGACTGCTCACCGGGGCCACGACCTGGCGCACCCACGCCGAACCGGTGCTCGGGCTGGCCGAGTTGACGATGTCCGACGGGCCCGCGGGCGTACGGGGGGAGACGTGGGACGAGCGCGACACGTCCCTGTTGCTGCCGTCGGCCTCCGCGCTGGGCGCCATGTGGGACGAGCGGTTGGCCGAACGGCTCGGCGCACTCCTCGCGGCGGAGGCGCGCCGCAAGGGCGTCGACGTCGTCCTCGCACCCAACCTCAACCTGCACCGTTCCCCGCTGGGCGGCCGCCACTTCGAGTGCTTCGCCGAGGACCCGGTCCTCACCGGACGTACGGGCGCCGCCCTGATCCGGGGCATCCAACGGCACGGCGTCGCCGCCACCGCCAAGCACTACGTCGCCAACGACTCCGAGACCGACCGCCTGACGGCCGACGTACGGGTCGGCGAGCGGGCCCTGCGCGAGGTGTACCTGGCGCCCTTCGAGGCGGCGGTGGCCGCCGGGGTGAGGGCCGTGATGACCGGCTACAACGGCGTCAACGGGACCACGATGACGGAGAGTCCGCTGCTGGCCGAGCCGTTGAAGGGCGAGTGGGGTTTCGCCGGGGTCGTGGTCTCCGACTGGGGCGCGGTGCGCACGACCGGGCCGAGCGCCCGTGCCGCCCTCGACCTGGCGATGCCGGGGCCGGGGGGCCCTTGGGAAGATGCCCTGCTGCGGGCGGTGGAGAGCGGCGCGGTTCCGGTCGAGGTCATCGACGACAAGGTGCGGCGACTGCTGCGGCTCGCTCACTGGGCGGGGGCGCTCGGTGAATCGGCGCGGTCGGTAAACTCCCGTTGGTTGTCGGGGACGTGTACCGAGAGCGGTGGTCCGGCCTTCGAGCGGGCCGGAGCTGTCGAGGAGTTGGCGGCGCCGACCCGGCAGGCCGGACCCACCTGGGAGTCGGAGGCTGTCTCCGGGCGCGGTCTGTTGCGCACCGCCGTCGCCGCCGGGGCCGTTCTCCTGCGTAACCGTGGCGTACTTCCGCTGGACCGGGACGAGTTGAGTACCGTCGCCGTGATCGGTGTCCACGCCGCGCACCCTCGTACCCAGGGAGGCGGCAGCGCGGGAGTGTTCCCGGGGGGCGTGGTCAGCTTCCTGGACGGCATCCGCCGGGAGCTGGACGGACGGGCCGAGGTCGTCCACGTGCCGGGCCCGGCGCTCGACTCCCCGCCGCCGCCCCTCGATTCGGCCCGCTGCCGTGATCCGCGCTGCGGCGCTCCCGGGGTCCTGCTGCGCGTGCTCGACGCGGAAGGCCGTGAACTGCACGCCGAACACCGGCTGTCCGGACGCCAGTTGGAGCCGCCGCTGCCACCCGGTGCGCATACCGTCGAGATCAGCGCGCTGGTGCCGTCGGGGGAGGGCGGAGCGTGGTGCTTCGGCGTCGGCGGCTTCGGCCGTATGACGCTCACGGTGGACGGCCGCGCCCTGATCGACGACGAGTTTTCACGGCTGACCGACGACCCCGCCGTCGTGCACGTGAACCCGCCCTGCCAGTACACGCGTGCGCAGGTGCCGGGCGGGAGGGACCTGCATGTCGTCGCCCGCCGCGCACTGGCTCCCGGTATGGGCCGGGCCACGGTCCTGTGCGCCGCACCGCCCGACCCCGCCCCGGAGACAGCCGTCGCCGACGCTGTCGCCGCCGCCCGCCGGGCGGACGCCGTGGTGCTGGTGCTCGGTGCCACGGAGAACAGCGAGTCGGAGGGGCACGACCGCACCACGCTGGCCCTCCCCGGGCACCAGAACGACCTGGTCCACGCCGTCTGCGCGGCCAACGCGCGCACGGTCGTCGTGCTCAACACCGGCAGCCCGGTGGAACTGCCCTGGCGGGACGCGGCCGGCGCGCTCCTGCTGACGTGGTTCCCGGGCCAGGAAGGCGGGGCCGGAGTCGCCGACGTGCTGTTCGGACGTGCCGAGCCGGGCGGGCGCCTGCCCACGACCTGGGGCGCCACCCTGGACGACGTGCCCGTGAGCCGCACCCGCCCCGAGCACGGTGTGCTCGACTACGCCGAGGGCCTGCACATCGGCTACCGGGCCTGGCTCCGGAGCGGCCGGGAACCGGCGTACTGGTTCGGGCACGGACTGGGGTACACGACGTGGTCGTACGACGACGTCCAGGTCCGGGCCGAGGCGCTCACCGGCGGGAGCGGGTCGGCGCTGACCGGAGCCGTCTGCACGGTGGACGTGCGGCTGCGGAACACCGGCCGACGGCCGGGGCGCGAGGTCGTCCAGGTGTATCTGGCCCGGCCCGTTTCGGAGCTGGACCGGCCGCTGCGCTGGCTCGCCGGATACGCGTCCGCCGAGGCGGCTCCCGGAGAGGAGGTGACGGTGTCGGTGCGGGTGCCTCAGCGTGCCTTCGAGCACTGGTGCGAGGCGGGCGGCGGCTGGCGCACCGAACCGGGTGAGTGGCTGGTGCTGGCGGGCCGGTCCGTGGACGAACTGCCGCTGCGTGCCGTCGTCGACGGACGGGAACTCGACCTCGCCGCGGCGCCAAGCCCCTGACGGGCGGGCGACCGTGTGCCCCCTGCGGGCGGTGTGCGGGCGGCGTGCGCATGCGCGCCGCCCTGCCGGGTACGCCCCTCCCGTACGAGGGCGTCGCGGAAGCGCCCGTGGAGCGAGGAGTGCCGGAAGTGATTCGAAAGCTGCAGGCTGTCGCGCTGGACTGTGCCGATCCGGTGGCACTCGCCGAGTTCTACGCGGAACTGCTCGGCGGCCGGGTGGTCATGGACCCGGAGGACTCCGGCTGGGTCGAGGTGCACGGGTTCGAGGGAACGCCCCTGGCCTGTCAGCGGGTGGACGGCTACCGACCGCCCGAATGGCCCGGCCAGGACCGCCCCCAACAGCTCCACCTGGACTTCGACGTCGACGACCTCGACGGGGAGGAGAAGCGGGCGCTCGCCCTCGGCGCGACCCTGCTGGAACGGACGGACGAGATCCGCCCCGAGGCCAACTGGCGGGTCTACGCCGACCCGGCAGGACATCCGTTCTGCCTCTGCTTCCACTGACCGTGCGGGAGGCCGGGCGGCGCGCCCATGGGGCACGTCATGAACGGCTGCCGGGATCCGTACCGACCCAGCCGCGGTAGGCGACCGGATCGACGTTTCCGCCGCACACGATCACGACGACATGGCGCCCGGCGAAGCGCTCGGGGTCCTCCAGGACCGCCGCGACGCCGAGCGCGGCCGAGGGTTCGACCACTAGTCCCGCGTGGTCGAACAGCAGCCGCATCCCGACGACGATCGACGCCTCCCGAACCAGAACGGCGTCGTCGGCCACCACGAGCAGATCGTCCAGGACGGCCGGGATGGGAAGCCGGCCGGCTACTCCGTCGGCGATGGTGTCCGCCGAGTCGGTGGTCACGACGTGCCGGGCGCGCCACGAGAGCGTCAACGCGGGTGCCCCGAGCGGCTGGACGCAGATCACCTCGACCTCGGGGGCGAGGTCCTTGATGACGTGACCGACGCCGGTGGCGAGGGCGCCGCCCCCGAGAGCGATCAGTACCGTGTCGAACTCCGTTGCCGCGCTGAGCAGTTCCAGCCCGATGGTCGCCGCGCCCTCACAGGTCTCGATGTCCAGGCTGTCCTCCAGGAGCCGGATACCGCGACGACGTGCCGTCTCCGCCGCACGCTCGCGCGCCGACTCGTGGTCGCCGTCGACGAGTTCGAGCCCGGCACCGAGGGCGCGCACGCGGTCGAGCTTGGCCGGGGTGGCGAAGCGGGACGCCACCACGGTGACGTCAAGCCCCCGGCGCCGGCCGGACCAGGCGAGCGCCTGGCCCAGGTTGCCGGCGCTCGCGCACACCACGGCATCGGCGCCGGCGTCGGCGAGCAGCGCGGTGACGATCTCGGTGCCGCGCGCCTTGAAACTGCGGACCGGGTTGGCGGTTTCGAGCTTGACGCTCACTGCGCAGCCGAGTGCCGGCTCCAGCGCCTCGCACCGGTAGAGGGGCGAGTCGAGGAAGACGGGGTCGATGTGCCGCCGTGCCGCCCGGATCCGTTCGGTGTCGAGACGCGTCGTCCGCCGCATGACGCGCCAGCGTAGCGTCACCCGGCACGCCTGGTGCGCCACCGGGAGCCGGGGAGGATCACTCACCGCCCCGGAGGCTCACCGAACCGTGCAGAGTAGGAGCCGGCACAGCTACCAACAGCCTTACTTGGAGGCCACATTGATGTCGCGGTCGATCATCAAGGTGGAACAGATGGACGGGCCGGCCGCCGCACGCGCCGAGGCCGCGTTCCGTTCGGTGTACGCCGAGGTGTTCGCCGAGCCGCCCTACCACGAGACCGCGGACGGAGTGACGGCCGCGTTCCGGCGTTTCCGAACCATGATCCGCCGACCCGCCTTCCGTGCCGCGCTGGCCCGGACGGCGGAGGGTGAGCCCGTCGGCATGGCGTACGGGCACGCCGTGCCCGCCGACACGGGCTGGTGGGACGAGTTGACCGAGCCCGTCGCCGAGGACCTGCGGCGCGAGGACGGCCACCGGAGCTTCGGCCTCATGGAGTTCGCCGTACGGGAACCCTGGCGCGGCCACGGGATCGCACGGCGCCTCCACACTGCGCTGCTGGACCAGGTGACCGCGGAACGCGTGTTGCTGAACGTCCACCCGGCGAGCAGGGCCGCCTCGGCCGCCTACCGGTCCTGGGGCTACGTCAGGATGGGCAGCGCCCGCCCCTCGGACTGGCCGCGGGCCTACGACTTCATGCTGCTCGACCTCGCTCATCCGGCGCCCGCCGGAGCGGACGGGACCGTCAGTGCCGCGGGTCCGGTTTCCAGTCCTGGGCGAGGAGGCCGAGCAGTACCTCGTCCAGGAACTCGCCCATGACCCACGCCGAGGAGCGCAGGACGCCTTCGCGCACGAAGCCGTTGCGTTCCGCGGAGCGCAGCATCGGGGCGTTGTCCGCGAGTGTCTCTATCTGGAGGCGGTGCAGACCGCGTACGACGAACGCGTAGTGGCACATGACCGCGACCACCTCGGTGGCGTACCCCTTGCCGCGTTCGGCGGGCAGCAGTCCCATGCCGATGTGCGCGTTGCGGTTGTGCGGGTCGATGCCCCACAGGGACGCGGTGCCGACGAGGGTACCGCTGTCCAGTTCCACCACGGCGAACGGGACGCGCTTCTCGTCACCGTCGTCCACGTTCGGCAGGTTCTTGGAGTTCGGTGAGACCGGCCGCCACGGCGCGGTGTCGGACCGTGAGGAGTTGACGACGTCGTTGTACATCTGGTCCACCAGGACGGGGAGGTCGTCCTCGTGCCGGGCCCGCAGCCCGATCCTGTTGCCCTTCAACATGCAGGCTTCCTATCCGAGCGCGCCGGGCCGCGGCAACCGAATAGTGGGCCGGGCGGGACGTGGAGCGGCTGGGCCGGCGGCTCAGTTCGTGCCTTCGTCGCCCACCTTTCCGGCGGTGATCTGCCGGCCCTCGGTGGAGTCGACGACCACCGGGACGCCGTCGGGGACCTGCCCCTGGAGGTCGTCGAGGAGATCCTTGATGGGAGGCAGGGGGCCCGGGCCGCGGACGTGGATGTACAGGGTCCTGGACTGGGAGGTGACATTGGTGACGGTCGCGCCGGGGCTCTCCGACAGCCACTGCTCGGCGGCCGTCTTGGTGCGCGAGGTCCAGGTGGTGAGCAGGACGGCGGTGACGGTGTTCGCGGTGAGGGGCAGCAGTACGGCCGCGAAGAGCAGGCCGAGCATGAGATAGGCGCGGCGCGGTGCGCGGCCGGTGCTTCGGGCACCGGAGCGGACGTAGCCGAGCGTGGCGAAGACGACCATGCCGGCGAAGACCAGGGCGAACAGGTTGGAGAGGAAGAGCACCAGGGCGCCCAGCGCCAGCCACCAGCTGGCCTGTCCGGCGCAGACACCGGTGACGACCAGCGGCGGCACCAGGGAGATGGCGATGGCCACTCCGGGCAGGACCGCGGCGACGTCCTTGCGGGCCAGCGCGACGGCACCGGCGAAGCCCGTGGCCAGCGCGGCGATCAGGTCGAGCAGTCCGGGAGAGGTCCGTCCGGAGATCTGGCTGTTGGACAGCAGTGGGTAGTTCTGGGGCACGACGAGCGAGGCCGCGGCGCCGATCAGGATCACCAGCAGGCAGCCGAGCGCGACGAACGCGAGGGCGGTGGAGCGGCGCCGCTGCACCGCGCCGAGGGCGATACCCATGATCGGGGTCGACAGCGGGGCGATGATCATGGCCCCGATGACGGTCGCCGTGGAGTCGGTGAGGATGCCGCCCGCGGCGATCACGGACGACAGCGTGAGCATGGTCCAGAAGGCCGACTGCTTGGCCTGCCGGTCGCCCGACGACAGGTCGAGGTCCTCCTGGAGATCTTCCAGGGATCGGCGCTGGTGGGAGGGGAGGACCTTGTCGCGCAGGTGGCTGAGCATGCGCCAAGTATGGGGATCGGTACGGGCGCGCCCCGGCAGGAACACGAGGTGGCCGGGTCCTGAGCGTCCCCGTAGCCCGTAGCCCGTAGCCCGTAGCCCGTACCCAGTCCCCGCGCCCCCGTCAGCGCCCCCGGTGGACGACCAGGCTCTCCACCGCGTACGACAGTTCGTCCACGGAGTCGTCCGGCGCGGGGTGGTAGCGGCCGGCGCACACGGAGAGGTTGACGATGAGGTAGGCATGCCAGTGCGAGCCGACACCGCGGTTGTCGGAGTAGATCTGTCTGCCGTTGAGCAGCCACACCACGCTGCGCCTGCCGAAGGTCACGCCCAGGCTGACGGTGCCCCCGGGGCTGACCGCGTCGTCGCGGACGTAACTCCCGCTCCGGCGTACGTGGTTGGTGAGTTCCAGCAGGTCGGGGTTGTCCGGGTGGTACTCGAAGACGTCGACCTCGTTGCCGCCGTCCCGCCAGGTCCAGATCGCCGGCCAGGCACCCGGCTCGACCGGCAGGCGCACCCGCGCCTCCAGTCGGTCGCCGGTGCGGACCATGAAACCCTCCGCGCTCTCCTCGGTGGTGAGCAGCCCGGCGTCCCACAGCCCGTCAGGACGGCGGGTGGCACGGAACGTGCCGTCGCGGCAGTAGGCGGGATCCTCGGTGAGATGGTCGAGTTTGTTGTCGCCCCGGTTGGTGGGGCCGCCGTCCGGATAGGCCCAGGAACGCCCGGCCACCCACTGGTCCTCGGAGGAGAAATCTGCGACGAAGACGACTTCACTCACGCCCGGCTCCCTGGTCGTTCGCTGCGCACGTGCTGACCGGGTGATCCCCGTCGTGGTCCGCGTCATGCCAGGTTCCGGGGCTCCGGGCCCAGTTTCACGCGAACGAGTGAGGGGAGCCGTCGGGCCCGGCGGGAACCGGTCAGGATTCGAGAAGCGCGGCGCGGGCGACCGCCCTAGCCTCGTCGGCATGACTTCCATTGATTTCGTCGCCATCGAGGTGGCGGACACCGCCGCCGCCGGCCACTTCTACACGTCCGCGTTCGGCCTGGGCGACGAGGTACGCGTGCGGACCTCGCAGGCGGACACCAGCGGATTCCGGGGCTTCACGCTCTCCTTGGTGGTGTCCCAGCCCGCGAACGTCAACGCCCTCGTCGAGGCGGCGGTGGAGGCCGGTGCCACGGTGGTCAAGCCGCCCGCCAAGTCGCTGTGGGGGTACGGGGCCGTCGTGCAGGCGCCGGACGGGACGGTGTGGCAGGTCGCGTCGTCCTCGAAGAAGGACACCGGCCCGGCCTCCCGGAAGGTCGACGAGATCGTACTGCTGCTCGGCGTGGAGAACATGAAGGCCAGCAAGGAGTTCTACGTCGGCCGCGGTCTTGAGGTGGGCAAGAGCTTCGGCAGCAAGTACACGGAGTTCGCCACCGGCGAGGGCACTGTGAAGCTGGCCCTGTACAAGCGCCGGGGCCTGGCCAAGCTCGCGGGCGTGTCGCCCGAGGGCTCCGGTTCGCACCGCATCGTCATCGGGGCCGACGCCGGTCCCTTCGAGGACCCGGACGGGTTCGTGTGGACGGTCGCGGCGTAGGGCGTAGGGCGTAGGGCGTAGGGCGTGCGGCGGCGGGGACGGGACCGCCGCGGCCCGGCCGCCGCGCCCACCGCGGCCACGCCCAGCGCGGCCGGTATCGCAGTGGCCGGGATCGCAGCGGCCGGGGTCGCGCCCGGTTGCTCAGGCCCTGAGCGGCACGTCCAGGCGGGCCGCGAGGTCCGCGTAGGAGATGCCGAACGTCTCCAGGACGACCGCGCCCCCGGGGCCGACGGCGAAGGTGGCGACGTCGGTGTAGACGCGGTCGACGCACCCGAGTCCGGTCACCGGGTAGGTCAGCTCGGGGACCAGCTTGGGTGAGCCGTCCTTGGCGAACAGGCTCATCATCACGAACACCTGCTTGGCGCCGATCGCGAGGTCCATGGCGCCTCCGACGGCCGGGATGGCGTCGGGAGCACCGGTGTGCCAGTTGGCCAGGTCTCCGCCGGCCGAGGTCTGGAAGGCCCCGAGCACGCAGACGTCCAGGTGGCCGCCGCGCATCATCGCGAAGGAGTCGGCGTGGTGGAAGTAGGACGCACCGGGGAGTTCGGTGACCGGTGCCTTGCCCGCGTTGATGAGATCGGGGTCGACCTGCCCAGGCTCGGGTGCCGGGCCCATGTTGAGCATGCCGTTCTCCGTGTGCAGCACCACGCCGGAGCCGGCGGGGAGGTGCTCGGCGACCAGCGTCGGCTGGCCGATGCCCAGGTTGACGTAGGAGCCGGCGGGGATGTCCCGGGCCACGATCGCGGCCATCTCGTCCCGGGTCAGGGGCGCGCGGTCGAGGTGCTCGACGAGTGCGGTCGGCGCGTTCATGCGGTCGGTCCCACCTTCACGACTCGGTCCACGTAGATGCTCGGTGTCACGACGGTCTCCGGGTCGAGGGTGCCCGTCTCGACGATGTCGGTCACCTGGGCGACGACCGTGGTCGCGGCGGTGGCCATCACGGGGCCGAAGTTCCGCGCGGTCTTGCGGTACACGAGGTTGCCCATGCGGTCCGACAGGTGGGCGCCGATCAGCGCGACGTCGCCCTTGATGGGGTATTCGAGGACGTGCGTACGCCCCTCGATCTCCCTGGTCTCCTTGCCCTCGGCGAGCAGGGTGCCCGCTCCGGTCGGGCAGTAGAAGGCCCCGATGCCGGCGCCGGCCGCGCGCAGCCGCTCGGCGAGGGTGCCCTGGGGGACCACCTCCAGTTCGATCCGGCCCTCCCGGTAGAGCCGGTCGAAGACCCAGGAGTCGCTCTGCCGCGGGAACGAGCAGATGATCTTACGGACGCGCCCCTTGTCCAGCAGCGCCGCGAGCCCGGAGTCGCCGTTGCCCGCGTTGTTGGAGACGACGGTCAGTCCGCTCGCCCCCTGCCGGATGAGCGCGTCGATGAGCCGCACCGGCATTCCGGCCATGCCGAAGCCGCCGACCAGGACGGTCGAGCCGTCCTCGATCCCGGCGACCGCGCCGTCGGCGTCGGCGGGGAAGGTGGTGGTCACGAGGTCCTCCCGTTCACGTTCTCCAGTACGACGGCGAGGGCCTGGCCCACACCGATGCAGATCGCCGCGACACCCCACCGCTCGCCCGACTCGCGCAGCCGCGCGGTGAGCGTGCCGAGCAGCCGGCCGCCGGAGGCGCCCAGCGGATGTCCCAGGGCGATGGCGCCGCCGCGGGCGTTCACCAGGTCGGGGTCGATCTTCCAGGCGTCGACGCAGGCCAGCGACTGGACGGCGAACGCCTCGTTCAGCTCCACCGCCGACACGTCGGCCCAGGTGATCCCGGCGGCCCGCAGCGCCCGGTTCGCGGCCTCGACCGGCGCGAAACCGAACAGCTGCGGCTCGATCGCGGACACCCCGCGCCCGGCGACCCGCGCCAGCGGGTCCCGCCCGATGCTGGCCGCCGCCGCGCCGGAGCCCAGCAGCACCGCGGAGGCGCCGTCGCTCAGCGGCGAGGCGTTGCCCGCGGTGATCACGCCGTCGGCGCGGAACGACGGCTTGAGCCCGGCGAGCTTCTCGACCGTGGTCCCGGGCCGGATGCCCTCGTCGCGGCGCAGCACCTGCCCGTCCTTGCCGCCCGTCTCCACGGGCACCACGAGTTCGTCGTAGAAGCCGCTGTTCCAGGCGTCGTCGGCGAGGCGGTGCGAGCGGGCGGCGAACTCGTCCTGACGGGAGCGGGGGATGCCGAACCGCTCGCCCAGGAGTTCGTTCGCCTCGCCCAGGGAGACGGTCCACTCCTTGGGCATGCGGTCGTTGACCAGGCGCCAGCCCAGCGTGGTGGAGACGGCCGTGAGGTCACCGGCCGGGAAGCCGCGGGAGGGCTTGGGCAGGACCCACGGCGCGCGGGTCATCGACTCGACCCCGCCGGTCAGGACGATGTCGGCGTCGCCCGTCTCGACGGCCCGGGAGCCGATGATCGCCGCGTCCAGCGAGGAGCCGCACAGGCGGTTGACGGTCGTGGCGGGCACCGACGTCGGCAGCCCCGCCAGCAGGACGGCCATGCGTCCGACGTTGCGGTTGTCCTCACCGGCGCCGTTGGCGTTGCCCCACACCACGTCGCCGATGGCGGCCGGGTCGAGGGACGGCGTCTCGCGCAGCAGCGCGGACACGGCGGTGGCGGCGAGATCGTCCGGCCGGACACCGGCGAGCGCTCCGCCGAACTTGCCGAAGGGGGTTCTCACGGCTGAGTAGAGGTAGCTGTCGACCATGTCCTCACGCTATGCCCGCACCATTCATCCGATCCAATACCTAGTTACACTCAATCCATCGGCCCGACTTATGAATGTGTCCCGTGGGAGGTGGCGGCATGGAGGTCCGACAGGTCCGCTACTTCCTCGCGCTGGCCGAGGAGTGCCACTTCGGCCGGGCCGCCGCCCGGGTCCATGTGGCCCAGCCGGCGCTGTCCCAGCAGATCAAGCAGCTGGAGCGGGAGATGGGGACCACCCTCTTCGACCGGTCCACGCGGCGCGTCGAACTCACCGACGCGGGGCGCCGGCTCGTGCCGCACGCGAAGGCGATCCTCGCCGAGGTACGGCACGCGGAAGCCCACATGGAGATGCTGGCCTCGGGATACGCGGGACGCGTCTCGGTGGGATTCGTGGGCACCGCCACCTACGACGTGCTGCCCCGGGTCGCCCGGACCCTGCGCACCGAGGTCCCGGACGTCTCGGCCGAACTCCGCGGTGAGCTGCTCGCTCCGGAGCTGATGGCGGGGTTGCGGGAGGGCACCTTCGACCTCGCCCTGCTCAGGTCCGCCGGCCCCGTGGACCCCTCCGACCCGTCCGTCGAGGTGGTCCCGCTGCGCTCCGAGCGCCTCGTGGCCGTCGTCCCCGGCGGGCACCGGCTGGCGGGCCGCTCCCGGGTCCCGATCGCCGACCTCGCCGGCGAGACCTTCGTCATCCACCCCTCCCAGGGCCGCTCGTCGATGCACAGCCGGGTCCTCGCGGCGTGCGCGCGGGCCGGGTTCGAGCCCGCCACCCTCGTGGAGGTCGGGGAGACGGCGACCCTCGTGGTCTTCGTCGCCGCGGGACACGGCGTCGCCCTGGTCCCGGAGTCGGTCCAGAGCCTCCGCCTGGACGGTGTCACCTACGTCCCGCTGGCCGAGCAGGAGACGGTGGAGCTGGGCCTCGCCCGGCGGGCCCGGCACAACCTGCCCGTCGTCGAACGGGTTGCCGAGGTCATCCAGGCGTGCGTGCGGGGCTGAACCGTAGGAGGGGCGCACGCCCGGCGGAGGGGCGCACCCCCGGCAGAGCGGTTCAGTCCGCCGGCCGGCCGGGGCTGACCATGCCGTACTCGTAGGCCATGATCACCACCTGGGACCTGTCCCGTGCGCCGAGCTTCGCCATGATGCGGCTGACGTGGGTCTTCGCGGTGAGCGGGGAGACCACCAGCTCCGCCGCGATCTCGTCGTTGGTGCGCCCCGCGGCGATCAGCCGCATCACCTCGCCTTCGCGGGCGGTCAGGACCTCCAGGCGCCGGTCGGGCGCGCGCGTGCGGTCCGGCCGGTCGGCGAACTCGGCGATGAGCCGACGGGTGACGGACGGGCTGATGAGCGCGTCACCCCGGGCGGCGACCCGCACCGCGTGCAGCAGCTCCGCCGGTTCGGTGTCCTTCACCAGAAAGCCCGCGGCACTCGCCCTGAGCGCCGCGTACACGTAGTCGTCGAGGTCGAAGGTGGTCAGCATGACGACCTTCACGGCCGCCGGCTCCTCCTCGGCGGCGATGCGACGGGCCGCCTCCAGCCCGTCCATGCCGGGCATGCGGATGTCCATCAGCACCACGTCGGGGCGCAGCTCCCGGCAGGCGGCGAGGGCGGCGTGCCCAGGTCGTAGGCGTGCCGGGACGTCGTCTCGACGCCTGCTCGCCGAGGGCTTCGGCCCCGGCTTCAACGGACCCCTCGTCGTCCTGGTCGAGGGCGACGAGGAAGCCGGCCGGACCGTCCGGGCCGAACTGGCCGCCACCGAAGGCGTCGCCGCGGTCGGACCGGGCATGCCCTCCGAGGACGGCGCCCTGTCCACCGTCCTGGTCCACCCGGCGACCTCCCCGCAGGACGAGGGGACCGTGGACCTCGTGCACCGGCTGCGCGACGACGTTGCCCCGCCCCTGGAGCGGGCGACCGGCGCCGAGATCCTCGTCGGCGGCGCGACCGCGGCCTCCCAGGACGTCTCCGAGACCCTCGCCGAGCGGCTGCCGCTGTTCGTCGCCGTCGTCGTCGGGCTCTCCTCGCTGCTGCTCCTGCTGGTCTTCCGGTCCGTCTGGATCCCCGTCAAGGCGGCCGTCCTCAACCTGCTGTCGATCTCCGCCGCGCTCGGTGTGATCACCCTGGTGTTCCAGCACGGCTGGTTCGGAGCCCAGCCCGGCCCCGTCGAGGCCTTCATCCCGGCGCTGATCTTCGCGATCGTCTTCGGGCTCTCCATGGACTACGAGGTCTTCCTCGTCTCCCGCATCCACGAGGAGTGGATCCACACCAGGGACCACTCGCGGGCGGTGCGCGAAGGGCTCGCCTCCACCGGGAAGGTCATCACCGCGGCCGCCGCCATCATGATCGTCGTCTTCGCGGCGTTCGTGCTCAGCTCCGACCGCATGCTCCAGCAGTTCGGACTCGGCCTCGCCGTCGCCATCCTGCTCGACGCCGTGATCATCCGCTGCCTGATCGTCCCGGCCGTGATGCAACTGCTCGGCCGACGGGCCTGGTGGCTGCCGGCGCCCCTGGCCCGCCGGCTGCCCAGGGTGTCCATCGAGGGCCCGGAACACACCTGACCGCCCGAGCGGCCCCGCCGACCACCGGGCGCCGGGCCGTGTCCGCCACGCTCTCGCACCACGACCTAGGCGATCTCGATGATGCCGAGCGGTTCGGTGGTCGGCTGCTCGGAGCCGCCGGCCGGTTCGACGGTGATGCCGACGGCGACCGCCTCGCCGAGCGGGCCGGCCAGGGTGCGGGCGGTCCGGTCGCCGCTGCCGGGCATCAGACCGGCGGGGCGGAGGCTGCCCGACGGGGCCGCGTACCAGAGTTCGTACACCTGGCCGCCGTCGAGGTCGGGCAGGTCCGCGGCGAGGAAGGCGGCCCGGTCGGACGAGCGGGAGACGACCACCGCGGCGGTCGTGCCGCCCTCCAGCTCCGCCGTGTGCAGGGTGGCGTCCGGCGCCGTCAGCACCTCGCTCAGCGCCTGCCGGTCGTCCCGCAGGGCGTCGGCGCGGGCTTCGGCGTCGCCGGCCCGGTCGTACTGCCAGGCGGCGACTCCGCCCAGCCCGGCGACCACGACGAGGCTCGCGGCCAGGGCCCAGGCGAGGACACGCCGGCGCCTGCCGCCGGGCATCGGTCGGGCGGGCGGGGCCTGCGGGCCGTTGCCGATCTCCCGCAGGACGCGGGCGAGGAGCTCGGGCGGGACCTCCGCGGTCTCGGTGCACGCCAGCCGGGCCGCGACCTCGCTCAGCTCCGCCGTCTCCAGCACGCACGCGGGGCAGTCGGCCAGGTGCTTCTCGAAGGCGGCCGCCTCGTCCGGCGGCAGGGCGTGCAGGACGTAGGCGCCGACGGCCAGGTGCGGATCTTCCTCGGGGATCATGACCGGGCCTCCAGACAGTCCCGCAGCAGGCGCAGTCCGGTACGCATCCGGGACTTCACCGTCCCGGCCGGGGCGGACAGGGTGGCCGCCGTCTCCAGGTAGGTCAGGCCCTGGTAGTAGGCCAGTTTCAGCGGGATCCGGTACATCCGGGCGAGCCGGTCCAGGCACTCCTGGACGCGTCGGCGCTCGTCCTCGTCCTCGACCGTCTCGGCGACCTCGTCGTGCTCGCGGCCCCCGATGACCGCGCCCGCCCGGCGCTCGCGCTGCGCCGCCGCCTCGGCGTGCCGCACCCGGTCCACGGCCCGGCGATGGGCGAGGGTGAGCACCCAGCCCTTGGCGCTCCCGCGGTCCCGCCGATAGCGGTCGGCCGTGCGCCACACCTCGACCATCACCTCCTGAGTGACCTCCTCCGCCTGCGCCGGGTCGTGCAGGATGCGGCAGGCCAGCCCCATGACGGGACGCGCCAGGGCCTGGTAGACGCCGGTGAAGGCACCCCGGTCGCCGTCCGCGACCCGGGCGAGGAGCACCTCGACGCTCTGGGCGTCGCCGCCCGAGGGGTCGGGGCCGCTGTCGTGGGCCGCGCTCGGCATCTGTCTCACGTTCCGTCGGCGTGTCTCTCGTCCGATGGTCCGCCGCGGGAGGGAGACCCGCAGCCCGGGAGCGGGTCAGCCTCCCCCGCTTGCGGACTCGGGCCGCCTGTGGACCGGCTCGCCGGACAGGTCGAGCTCGGCGTGCACGGTCTTGCCCCAGGGGCCCGACTCGACCGTCATCCGGGCCCCCAGCGCGTGCAGCAGGGCCAGGCCCCGCCCGCCGGGCGCGTCGGCCCGAGGGTGCTCCGGTGTCCGGGGGAGGCGGGCGCTGGAGTCGGTGACGGCGATGTCGATCGTCGTGGTGTCCGAGGTGAGCGTGAGGGCGCAGGGCCCGTTCGTGTGGCGCACCGTGTTGGTGACCAGTTCGGAGACGACGAGCAGGGCGCAGGGGGTCGCGCCGGGCGGCATGCCGTGGTCCGCGAGCCAGCGGGCGGTGATCCTGCGCGCCACGGCGGGGGAGTGGCGGCTGCGGGCGAGGGCCACATGGTGACGGGTGCCCGTGCCGGTTTCGGGTGGGGTGGCGACGGTGGTCATGACCGGCCTCCGCGGGGGACGAGGGCGACTCTGCTCTGTCTGGGATTCGACACCGCCGCCACCACGGATGACCGTGAACGCTTTTTCCTGGTTTGGCGATTCAAGCGAATTTTCTTCTTGCCCGACTCATACGCAGTGGTCTGTGCCTCGAATCCCTTACGCCTGTGTATCCAGCTCGGAAAAGAGGTGAGCCTCAATGGCTGCATCCATGCGAGTCCGCCGTCTGGTGGCCGGTGCCTCGGCCGCGGGACTGCTGGCGGGTGGCGCCGCCCTGGGCCTCTCCGGCACCGCCACCGCGGCTCCGTCGACCACAACAGCGGCCGTCTCGTCGGTGGTTGACCACCATCGCGACCACGACCGGTGCGAGTGGAAGAAGGGCCACTGGGAGAAGAAGTGGGTCAAGGGCCACTGGGAGAAGAAGGTCTACCACAAGAAGACCTGGCACAAGGGCCACTACGACAAGCACGGTGAGTGGCACAAGGGCTACTGGGACCACGACCGTCACTACAAGTGGGTCTACGTCCACGGCCACTGGTACCACTACTGGGTGAAGGGCCACTGGGACTGCCGTCATTGGTGACCTCGCCCGACAACACGACGGTGCGCACCGCGCAGTTGGTGCGCACCGTCGGCGATCCCCGTTCACCGACGGGCCGCGTGCGAGGATGGCGGGCGTGACCGGAACGTCTTCCTCGCCCGTCGCCGAGGACCCGCCTCGCCACCGACATCTGGGCCCCCGTGCCGCCGCCGCGCTGGTCTTCGGCTCCTCGGCCGCGGTCCTGGTCGTCGAGATCGTGGCGCTGCGGCTGCTGGCTCCCTATCTCGGCCTCACCCTCGAAACCAGCACCATGGTCATCGGGATCGCCCTCACCGCGATCGCCTTCGGTTCCTGGCTGGGCGGGCGCATCGCCGACCAGATCGATCCGCGGCGCCTGCTCGGACCCGCGCTCGGGGTGTCGGGCGCGGTCGTGGCGCTCACCCCCGCCGCCCTGCGGGCCACCGCCGAATGGTCCCCGGTGCTGCTGATGCTGGTCGCGTCGCTGACCATCCTGGTGCCGGGCGCGCTGCTCTCCGCGGTGACACCGTTCGTCACCAAGCTCCGTCTGACCAGCCTCGCCGAGACCGGGACGGTGGTCGGCCGGCTCTCCGGCGTGGGCACCGTGGGCGCCATCGTCGGTACCGTCCTCACCGGCTTCGTCCTGGTGTCCAGGCTGCCGGTCAGCGGCATCCTGATCGGACTCGGCATCCTGCTGGTGCTCGGTTCGGCGGTCGTCGAGTGGCGCACCCGCGGCTGGACGGGCACCCCGGCCCTCGCCCTGGTGACCGTCGCGGGCGGACTCGCCGTCACCGTCGCGCCCGGCGGCTGCGACACCGAGACCAGGTACCACTGCGCGCGCGTGGTCGCCGACCCCGACCGGCCCGGTGGCCGCACCCTGATCCTCGACGGACTGCGCCACTCCTACGTCGACCTCGACGACCCCACCCATCTGGAGTTCACGTACGTCCGGGCCGTCGCCTCCGCCGTGGACGCCGCCTTCGCCGAGGACGAGCCGCTCGCCGCGTACCACCTGGGCGGGGGCGGGCTCACCTTCCCGCGCTACCTCGCCGCCACCCGGCCCGGGACGCACAGCCTCGTCTCCGAGATCGACGGCGGGATCGTACGCGTCAACCGTGAGCGGCTGGGCCTGGGTTCGGGGGACGGGATCGAGGTACGGACCGAGGACGGCCGGCTCGGACTGCGCCGGCTGGACACCGGCAGCCGCGACCTCGTCGTCGGTGACGCCTTCGGAGGGATCAGCGTGCCCTGGCACCTCACCACGGTGGAGGCGATGGCGGACGTACGGCGGGTGCTCGACGAGGACGGTCTGTACGTCGCCAACCTCATCGACCACGGCGCGCAGTCCTTCGCCCGCGCCGAAGTGGCCACGCTCGGCGACGTCTTCGACCACGTCGCCGTCGTCGGCGAGCCCGCGGACATCGGCCTCGACACCGCCATCGCACCCGAGGGCGGCAATCTCGTCGTCCTCGCCTCGGACCGACCCGTCGACGTGAGGGCGACCCAGGAGGCGCTGGACGCCCGCCGGACCGGCTGGCGGATCGCGACCGGCGACGCCCTCACCGCCTGGATCGGCGACGCCCGCCCGCTGACCGACGACTACGCCCCCGTCGACCAGTTGCTGCAACCCTTCGCCCCCGGCGACACCACCTGAGGGTGCCCGCCCGCCCCCTTCGATTCCCCGTGCACGCCTATGGGAAGTTTCGGGACGGGTCGTTACTCTCCGCCCATGATTCCCACGGTGGTCTGGGGTACGGGGAACGTCGGGCGCGCGGCCATTCGAGCCGTCGCGGCCCATCCACTGCTCGGCCTGTCGGCCGTTCTGGTGTCGAATCCCGCGAAAGTCGGCCGGGACGCGGGCGAGTTGGGCGGCCTCGACCGGCGCCTCGGGGTCGCGGCGACGGACGACGTGGCCGGGGTGCTCGCCGCGGCCCCCCGCGCGGTCGTGTACGCGGCCTCCGGGGACGTCCGGATGGACGGCGCGCTGGAGGACGTCAGCCGCGCGCTGCGGGCCGGCGCGGTGGTCGTGACACCGTCCCTGTACGGGATGTACGACTGCGCGGGCGCGCCGCAGGAGATCCGCGGCCCGCTGCTGGAGGCGGCGCGGGCGGGGGGCGGTGCGCTGTTCGTGTCCGGCGTCGATCCCGGCTGGGCCAACGACGTACTGCCGCTGCTGGTCAGCGGGTTGGCGTCGGAGATCGACACGGTCCGCTGCCAGGAGGTCTTCGACTACTCGACGTACGACCAGGAGGACGCCGTCCGCCACCTGATCGGCATGGGGCACCCGCTGGACTACCAGCCGCTGATGCTCGCCGAAGGCATCCCGGAGATGATCTGGGGCGGACAACTGCGGCTGATGGCCAAGGCGTTGGGCGCCGAACTCGGCGGTGTCGAGGAGAAGCTGGAGCGCCGCGCGCTGGAGGCGACCGTGGTCACCGACACCATGGGGGAGTTCCCGGCCGGCACCCAGGGTGCGGTGCGCCTGGAGGTGCGCGGGCTGGTGGAGGGCGAACCGCGCATCGTCATCGAGCACGTCACGCGGATCCACGCCGCCTGCGCGCCCGACTGGCCGGTCCCGCCCGGTGGCGGCGCCGGCGCGCACCGCGTGATCATCGAGGGCCGTCCGCGGATCGAGGTGACGGTGGAGGCCACCGACGAGGGCGGTAACCGGGCCGCGGGCGGGAACGCGACGGCCGTCGGGCGCCTGGTGAACGCCGTCGACTGGCTGGTCGACGCCGGTCCGGGGCTCTACGACGCGCTCGACGTCCCGCTGCGCGCCGCCGCGGGCCGACTGGGAAAGAAGTGATCATGGAGATCGACATTCCCGAGGGCACCGACCCCCTGGCCCATGTCTGGGGCGCGATGGTGCCCGGCATCGGACCTGCGGCCAGCGCCTTCTCGCTGGCCGTGTACGAGCACTCGACGCTCGGCCTCCGCGAGTTCGAGGCGGCCCGGCTGCGTGTGGCGCAGCTCAACGGGTGCCTGTTCTGCCTGGACTGGCGCACCGAACGGGACGGCGAGAAGGTCGAGGAGGAATTCGCCGACGCGGTCACGCGGTGGCGTACGACGGACGCCTTCGACGAACGCACCCGCCTCGCCGCCGAGTACGCGGAACGCTACACCTGCGACCACCACAACCTGGACGCCGCGTTCTGGTCCCGGATGAAGGCCTGCTACAGCCAGCCGGAGATCGTCGAACTGACGATGAGCATCGGATCGTGGCTGGCCTTCGGGCGGCTCAACCACGTCCTCGGGCTCGACAGCGTCTGCGTGGTGCCGTCGGTACCGGGTTCCTGACTCAGGCCGCCTCGGCCGCCTCGTGCTTCCAGAACCCCGAGAAGGTGATGCGGTCCTTCGGCAGTCCCGCGCGGTGCAGGTGCCGGCGGCCCTCGGTGGCCAGCGCCGACTCGCCGACGAGGAACGCGTACCCCTTGGCGTCGGGCGAGGTCAGACGCCGCAGTTCGCGCAGCGCGGCGGTGCCGGGCACGGAGGTGTCGTCCTGCCGTACGACCCAGGAGACGGTGACCCCGGCCGGGCCGTCGAGGACGCGCCGGTCGTCGCGGGTGGGAACCTCCTGGATGAGCCGGCCCACGGTCTGCCGGGGCAGGGACCGCAGGATGCCCGCGGCGGCGGGCAGCCCCGTCTCGTCGGCGACGATCGTCACCTCGGAGGCGTCACCCGGGCAGTCGAAGAGAACGCCCTGGTCGAGTACGGCGAGGGCGTCCCCCGGGACCGCCCGGCAGGCCCAGATCGCCGCACGGCCCTCGATCTCGCCGTCCGGCCCCCGGTGCACGACGAAGTCGATGTCCATCTCCCGCGCCCGCGGCCGGAAGTCGGCCACGGAGTAGTTGGCGCAGTGCGGCCGCTCCTCCTCGGGGATGGCCAGGTACGGCTGCCACCACTGCGCGCCGGTGAACTCCGGGAGCCTGAGGTCGCGCTGGTGGGGGAGTCGCAGGAAGAGGCGGAACCAGTGGTCGTAGCCCTGCCAGGGGAACTCGGTGAGGTCGGCGCCGGTGACGGTGAGCCGCTGTATGGAGGGGGAAACGCGTTCGGCGCGCACGACGTGGGCGCGGAACATCCTGGGGTGCTGGGGGACCAGCCGACGGGTCGTCGCCATGGAGGCAAGGCTAACCTAAGTTGATCGTTCCGCGATGCCCCGCACCCCGCCGGATGAGAGACTTGCCCTGTCCGGTGCCCAGTGGCCTCGCCGTGCGGCGACGCCCAGACGGAGGCCGCCCGGCCCGGGAGTGGGTGATGTTCCGCAAACGGCACACCCCTGACGGAGAAGAGCTGCTCGCCAGACTCGCCACGCTGACCGCCCAGACACGAGAGCTGGCCGAGCTGCGCCGGTCCCAGGTCGAACTCGCGATCGCGCTCCAGCGCGACATGCTCCCCACCGACCTGCCCGAGGTCCCCGGCTTCCACCTGGCCGCCCGCTACGCCCCCGCGTACACCGGACTGAACGTCGGGGGCGACTGGTACGACGCCTTCGTCCTGCCCGACGGCCGCGTCGGCCTGTCCGTCGGCGACGTGCAGGGCCACACCATCGACGCGGCGGCCTTCATGGGACAGGTCCGGGTGGGCCTGCGCGCCCTCGCCTCCGTGACCAGCGACCCCGGCGAACTGCTCACCTGGACGAACGACCTGCTCCTCTCCCTGGACAAGGACCTCTTCGCCACCTGCACCTTCATGCGCTTCGACCCGGCCACCGGCGTCCTGGAGAGCGCCCGCGCCGGGCACATCCCCTGCGTCTGGGCCACGGCCGACGGACACGCGGCCGTCTCCGACGACGAGGGCGGGCCGCCGCTGGGCGTCCTGAAGGGAACCCCCTATCCCGTGACCCGCTACCAGCTCACCCTGGGCGGCTTTTTCGTCCTGCTGACGGACGGTGTCGTCGAGGGACCGTCCCTCAGCGTCGACGAGGGACTCGACCGGATCGTCCGGCTGGCGAGCGTGGCCGCCGTCGCGGGGCTGGAGGCGCACGCCCTCGCGGCCGCCGTCCTGAAGAACGCCGAACTCGTGGGCCACGAGGACGACGCGGCCGTCCTCGTCGTCGGCCACGACACCCGTGCGGTTACCCCACAGGGGGGCACCGGGAGCCGTTCGCCTCGCTGACCCGGCCGCGCCGGTGTCTGATGGCTGCTGTGGTGAGCTTCCGTGATTGGCCGCGACCGATCGTCCTCACCTGCGAGACGCTGCTCTTCGCAGCCTGCTACTACGCCGCAGGTCGACTGGGGCTGTCGCAGCAGCTGACCGCGGACGGGGCGGTCGTCTCCCCGTTCTGGCCGCCCACCGGACTCGCGGTGGCCGGCCTGCTGCTGTTCGGGCTGCGCTGCCTGCCGGGCATCGCCCTCGGCGCGCTGCTCGTCGTCGCGTCCCTGACCGTCCCCGGACCGTCGTCGCTGGCGATCGTGGTCGGCAACACCCTCGCCCCCCTGCTCGCCTGGCAACTGCTCCGCATGGTGGACTTCCGGCAGAGCCTGAGCCGGGTGCGCGACGGCCTGGCCCTGGTCTTCCTGGCCGCGCTCGGCGCCATGCTGATCAGCTCCGGCATCGGCATGGGCATGCTCGTCGCCACGGACCGTATCGGCTCCGACGACCTGTGGCTGATCTGGCTGGCCTGGTGGGTGGGCGACGCGATGGGCGTCGTCCTCGTCACCCCGCTGCTGCTCCTGCTCTACCGGGCCCGGTGGCCCACGCTGTCCGGCCGCTGGGCCGAGGCCGTCGCGCTCGCCGCCGCCGTCTGCGTGCTGATCCCCCTGGTCACCTACAGCTCGCTCAGCCTGCTCTTCCTCGTGTACCCGATCCTGATCTGGGCCGCGCTCCGTTTCCAGCTGGCGGGCGGCATGGCGTGTGCGATCTTCGCCTCCGTGCTGGCGACCATGGCGGCCCGGGACGGGGTCGGCTCCTTCACCGGGCTGTCCGAGGTGGAGTCGATGATGAAGCTCCAGGCGTTCAACGGAACCCTCGGCCTGACCGCGCTCCTGCTGTCCGCGCTCATCACCGAACAGCTCAACACCAGACGCTCGGTGGAGGAGGCGTGCCACGAACTCATCGCGGCCCTCCAGCACCTCAACGCCGGCGGCGGGGAGAACGCGGGAACCACCAAGAACGACAGCCGGTGAGCCAGTACGGTCGAAGCCGTCACCGTGGAGGACTTCAGATGCGCAGCGTGACCTACTCGATGAGCTGTTCCCTGGACGGCTACATCGTCGGACCCGACGGCACCTTCGACTGGGGCGAGCCCGACGACGAGGTGTTCCGCTTCTGGGTCGACGAGATCCGGGGCGTGGGCGTCCACCTGATGGGGCGGCGCCTGTACGAGACGATGCTGTACTGGGAGACCGCGGCCGAGGATCCCACGCTCGACGACGCGAAACGCGAATGGATCGCGCTCTGGAACCCGCTCCCCAAGGTGGTCTTCTCCACCACCCTGACCTCGGTGGAGGGCAACGCCCGCCTCGCCTCCGGCGGTGTGGCCGAGGAGATCGAGCGGCTGCGCGCCGAGCCGGGGGAGGGCGCCATCGCGATCGGCGGCGCGGATCTGGCCGCGCAGGCGGCCGGGCTGGATCTCATCGACGAGTACCAGATCATGGTCTACCCCGTCCTGGTCGGCGGCGGCACCCCCTTGTTCGCCCGCGACGAGCGCCGGGTGAACCTGGAACTCGTCGAGACCCGCCCGTACGGCTCGCGGGTCGTGTACCTGCGCTACCGGGTGGTGCGCTGAGCGGAGCCCGGCCCCGCCGTGATGTCGGCGGCGTCAGCCTTTCCCGCGGCCCCCGGACCGCAGCCGTTCCAGCAGGGCCGCCTCCGCCGCGCCCGCGCCGGTGTCGTCCCAGTGGTCGGACAGGGGGACCGAGCGCAGGAGCCGCCCCTGGGGGTCGAGCACCTGGCCCGCGTGCTTGAGCTGCCACAGGGTCAGCGAGCGGTCCTTGACGCGCAGCTCGGGGATCCGCTGGACCAGCGACGCCTCGAAGGGCTGGATGTCGTCGACGGAGCGCAGCCACACCGTCGTCATCAGATTCCAGGGACCCGACAGCGAGGCGCACAGCCGGGTCTCCCGCATCCCCGACAGCTGCGCCACCACCCGCGAGAGGTCCGCCGCCGGCACCGTCGCCCACAGCGTCGCGCTCACCGGCCAGCCGGAGACCGAGCGTGCCGCCTCGCAGCGGTAGGAGACGGCCCGCGCCGCGTCCAGGCGGGCCAGCCGGCGCCGGACCGTCGTCGGGCTCAGCCCGCTGTCGCGGGCCAGCCGCTCCACGCTCTGCCGGACGTCCCGGGCGAGCAGCAGGATCAGTTCGAGGTCGGCCTCGTTCAGGGGCGGGGCTGTGGCCGGCACCCGCTCGGGCTGGGCGGGCGCGCCGGGAGCCGGGGCGCGCAGCCGGTCGAGCCGCCAGCGGCTGCCCTCCGTGTGCAGCGCGGTGGCGATCTGCGTCCGGGTGGCCGCCACCCCCGCCAGGGCGTCCAGCCGGAAACCGACGTACCGCGCGAGATCGGCGTGGCCGCGCAGGACCACCGTCAGCAGCAGATCGCGGGCGCCCGTGGTGTGCTCGACGTTGAACAGCGGCGCCTCGTCGACGAGCTGCTCGGACACCTCGTGCAGCCGTCCCCGCACACAGTCGATCTCGATGAACGCCACCACGGCGTCACCGATCACCGCCGGTGAGGGGTGGCAGGACAGCCAGGCCAGACCCTCGCCGGTCAGCCTGGCCCAGCGGCGCGCGGCCGTCGTCGCGTCCACCCCGACCAGCGCGCCCACCTTGCGCCAGTCCGCGCGCGGCGCGTGCTGCAACGCGGTGATCAGCAGATAGTCGACCTCGTCGAGCACGGCGTCGGCCATGATCCCTCCTCGGATACGGCACTGCCCCGTGGTGGATCCCTGCGCCGGGAACCGCACGTATGCCTGATCCCGGCGACTCGGAGGGGGCCGATGGCTTCAGGTGCACCATACCGGCCATGTTCACGTACGACGACGCCCTGCCCCTCGCCGACGAGCTCGCCGAGCTGCGCCACAGCCTGCACCGTGAGCCGGAACTCGGCCTGCATCTGCCCCGCACCCAGCGGAAGGTCCTCGACGCCCTGGCCGGGCTCCCGCTGGAGATCACCACGGGGGAGCGGCTCAGCTCCGTCACCGCCGTGCTGCGCGGCGGCCGCCCCGGCCCCGCCGTGCTGCTGCGCGCGGACATGGACGCGCTGCCCGTCGCGGAGGACACCGGGCTGCCCTACGCGTCCGAGGTGCCCGGGGTGATGCACGCCTGCGGCCACGACCTGCACATCGCCGGTCTGGTCGGCGCCGCGCGGCTGCTCGCCTCCCGGCGCGGGGAACTGGGCGGCGACGTGGTGCTGATGTTCCAGCCCGGCGAGGAGGGCGAGGGCGGCGCGGGCATCATGATCGAGGAAGGGGTGCTCGACGCGGCGGGCCCACAGGTCGCGGCCGCCTACGGCCTGCATGTCTTCTCCACCCAGCTGCCGACCGGGATGGCCGCCACCCGCGCCGGGACCTTCCTCGCCGCCAGCGACGCCTTCGACGCCGTCGTCGTCGGGCGCGGCGGCCACGGCTCCATGCCGCACCTGACCCGCGACCCGCTGGTCGCGGCCTGCGAGATGGTCAGCGCGCTCCAGACGCGCATCGCCCGCGAGATCGACGTCAACGACCCGGCCGTGGTCACGGTGGGCGCGCTGCACGCGGGCGAGGCCCGCAACGTCGTGCCCTCCCGCGCCGAGTTCCGGGCCACGGTCCGCACCTACAGCGAGGCCGGCCGGGTGGCGGTGCAGGCGATGGTGGAGCGCACCCTGAAGGGCATCGCCCTCGCCCACGGAGTGGACGTCGAGCTGAGCTACAGCCGCCAGTACCCGGCGACGGTGAACCCCGCCGACGAGGCGGCGTACGCGCTGGACACCGCGCGCGAGCTGTTCGGCCCGCACGCGGTCGTCGAGGTCCCGACCCCGGTCTCCGGCTCCGAGGACTTCTCGATGGTGCTGGAGCGGGTGCCGGGCGCCTTCGTCGCCGTCGGTGCCGTCCCGCCCGGCACCGACCCGGCGACCGCCCCGGTCAACCACTCGGCGCAGGCCGTCTTCGACGACGGGGCCCTGCCCGTGCAGGCCGCCCTGCTGGCCCGCCTCGCCACCGGGGCCCTCGACCGGTACGCGGCCCCGGACAGCCTCTCCCGCAGCGCGGGGAGCACCTCATGACGAGCACCGGGGCGGCTGAGCGGCCCACCGCGCCGGAGCAGCGGGCGCCCGACTCCGTGGGCGCCGTGGTCGGGCTGCTCGTGCTGTTCGAGCTGACCAGCGGTTTCCTCCAGACGGGCGTGGTGCCGCTGCTGCCCGAACTGGGTGAGCACCACGGGGTCGGCGACTCGGCGCTGAACTGGGTGACCTCGGTGCAACTGCTCTCGGGCGCCGTGCTCGTCCCCGTCTTCGGGCGCCTCGGTGACCTGTACGGGCACCGCCGGATGCTGCGGATCTCCCTGGCCTGCCTCGCCGTCGGGTCCCTCCTGGTCGCCCTCGCCCCGAACTATCCCGCGCTGCTCGCGGGCCGGGTCCTGCAAGGCGCGCTGGTCGCGCTGCTGCCCCTGGAGATCGCCCTGGTCCGCGACCGGCTGCCCGCCGAGACGGCCCGCTCGGCGATCGCCCGGCTGGTCGGCGCGCTGACCCTCGGCTCCCTCCTCGGCGCGGTCGTGATGGGCGCGCTCGCCAAGTCGGTCGGGGACATCCGGATCACCCTGCTGGTGCCCGCCGTGCTCGCCGCGCTGTGCGTCCCGGTGAGCTTCCTGTTCATCCCCGAGAGCGTCCCGAAGAGCGGCGGCCGGCCCGACTGGCCCGGCGCCGTCCTCCTGGGCCTGGCCCTGGTCTGCCTGCTCGCCGGTGTCTCGCGGCTGGAGGAGGACGGCGGACTGTCCGCCTCGGTGCTGCTTCCGGTGGCGACGGCCGTCGTGGTCGGCGCGGTGTGGGCCCGGCACGAACTGCGCAGCGCGGACCCGCTGGTGGACCTGCGCGCGATGCGCGGGCGCCGTCTGGCGCCGTTCTACCTCACGTCGTTCCTCTTCGGCGTCATGTACTTCGGCAGCCAGACCCCCAACGCCACGTTCCTCGCGGCCGATCCGGACGCGGACGGCTACGGCTTCGCGCTGTCCGCCCTGAACATCGCCCTGGTGAGCCTGCCCGCCACGCTGGCCGCGCTGGTCACCTCCAGCGCCACCGCGGTGATCGCCCGCCGCCTCGGCTACCGGCGTACCCTCATGGCCGCGTTCACCCTCATGACGGCCGGATTCGCCTCCCTGACCTGCTTCCACTCGGCGGTGTGGCAGATCGTCGCGGCCCTGCTGGTGAGCGGCACGGGGGTCGGCGCGGCGCTCGGGGCGATGCCCACCGTCATCGTCGAGGCGACCGACCCGGCCCGCACCGGGGTGGCCACGGCCCTCTACAACAACGTCAAGACGGTGGGCGGCGCGGTCACCGGCGGAGCGGTGGCCGCCCTGCTCTCCACCTTCACCACCACCTCATCGGACAGCCCCGAAGAGACCGGTTACGTCCTGGTCTGGTCGCTGTGCGCCCTCGCCGGCCTCGCCGCGGTGGCGGGAGTGGCACTGGGGCGCCGCGACGAACAGGGGAGTTGAGCGCGGACGCGCGGAGACCGGAGCGCCCCTGCCGCTGAACATGCCATCGCCGCCCGGGAGATCCCGGGCGGCGATGGCATGTCCGGTCGGTTTCCGCGCGGGCCGAGGGCGGACCCCGCTCACTCCTCCATGAGGGCGGCGACCACCGCTCCGGCGACGCGGCTCGCCCGTTCCGGGGTCCAGTAGGCCGGTTCCTCCATGGTGGAGACGTAGTAGCCGCGGGTCAGCAGGGAGAGGACGTCGGCGGCGAGGGCCGCGTCGGGGACTCCGGCGGCGGTGGAGGCGTCGAGGAACTCCTCGCGTGCCTCGCGCGGTTCCTGGCGGTCGATGCCCTCGGGGTCGGACCGGGCCCAGGTGAGCATCTCCACCCAGAGCGCGCGCAGCAGCAGGTCCTCGGGTTCCGTGCTGAGGTGCCACTCCACGGTGGCGCGCAGCCGGTCCGCCCCGGTCCGGTCGCCCACATGGGCCTTGAGGTCGTCGCGCCACCGGGACTCCGCCGCGCGGACGGCGTTGGTGATCAGGTCTGTCCGGGTCGGCACGTAGTTGGTGACCATCGCCGTCGACCCGCCCAGTTCCTTGGCCACGGCGCGGATGGTGACGGCTCGGGCGCCGTCCCGGGCGGCGATGGCGAGGGTCGCCTCGGCGATCGCCTTGCGGCGCTGGACTTCGTCGACGTCGATCGGCATGGAAGCAACCTAGCTCAGAGGGGGGTTGACGTTGAATACACCTTGATGCAACGTTGTTATATCACGTTGTTTCTTAACGGTTCGTTCCCCTGGAGGGCCTTTCATGAGCCTTGCCGTCCAGCACGTCACCCCACAGCCGGTTCCTCCCCAGGCGCAGCAGCAGATGGTGCGCATGCGGGACGGGATCCTGCTGGCCACGGATGTCTACGGCGCCGATCAGGACCGCCCGGCACCGGTCGTCCTCGCCCGCCTGCCCTACGACAAGAACAGCCGGTACGTCTTCTTCGAGAAGATCGCCCGGCGCTTCACCGAGCACGGCTACGTCGTGGTCGTCCAGGACGTCCGCGGCAAGTTCCGCTCGCAGGGCCGCACCCTCGGCTGGACCGGCGAGGTGGACGACGGCTACGACACCCTCGATTGGATCACCCGCCAGCCCTGGTCCAACGGCGTCGTCGGCATGTTCGGCGACTCGTACTACGGATTCACCCAGTGGTCGGCCGTCGCCGGACAGCATCCCGCCCTCCGCGCGATCGTCCCCCGCGTCACCTGCACCACCGTCGCCCCCGGCATCGCCACCTACGACCCGGGGTCCGGGCGGCAGCCCCTGTGGCTGGAGGGGACCACCTACCAGGCACAGGTCTGGACGGACAACGACATCCACGAGTTCGAGATCGACCTCGCCAGACGTCCGGTCGCCGCGGCCTACGAGGAGGCGTTCGAGGCGATCGGGAAGCGCTCGGCAGGCTTCGATCTCATCGTCGGCGGCATCCCCCTGGAGCCGTACAACGGCCCGCACCCCTACGACGCCCGCCCGGTGCCGGTACTGCACTGCGTGGGCTGGTTCGACAACCTCGGCATCGCCCATATGCGCGACTACACCGAGCTGGCCGAACGCCCCGGCTGGGCCGCCGTGCAGTACCTGATCGCCGACACGATCGACCACGAGAACTACTTCCTGGAGGACGCCCCGGTCTCCCCGGAGAACGACCATCTGACCGACGACGCGGCCCTCGAACGCATGCTGGACCTCTACACCGGCCCCGCGATCGAGTTCTTCGACGTCTTCCTCAAGGGCTCCGCCCGGCCCGAGTCACTGCCCCGGGTCCGCTGGAAGCTCGGCCACGTCGGCTGGCGCACCTCCGGCACCTGGCCCCTGCCGCGGGCCGCCCGGATCGAACTCCACCTCGACGACCCCGCGGACGCCGCCGGAACCGTCCCGGGCGGGACACTGACCGAACGGCCCCCCGCCGCGGCCGACTTCGCGCCATGGCGGTACGACCCCGACGACCTCGTACCCTCGGCCGCCGCCGACACCTTCATGCAGCTCCGCGACCACGCGGACGAACGGCCCGTACTCGACCGCGACGACGTCCTGGTCTTCACCACCGCCGCCTCCGAGACCCCCCTCGACCTGGCCGGCCCCGTCCACGCGGTGCTCCACGCCGAGAGCACGGCACCCACGTTCGACGTGTTCGTACGGCTCCTCGACCTCGCGCCGGACGGCACCGCGCGGCTCGTCCTGCGCGGCTGCGCCCAGGCCGACCGGCCCGGCGAGCTGGAGATCGCCCTCGGCCACACCGGCTACCGCGTACGCCCCGGTCACCGGCTCGCGCTGATGATCGCCGGCAGCGACTTCCCCAACCACCTGCCCAACTCCGGTTCGCTGGAGAGCCCATGGCTGACCACCGCGCCCAAGGCGAGCCTGCAGAAGCTGCGCACCGGGCCCGCCCACCCCTCACGCCTGTGTCTGACCGTCCTGCCCGAAAGCGGCGAATAGCCCCAGCACCTGGAGGGCCCATGCTCCCTCTGCCCCACCCCCGCCCGTCGCGCACCGCAGGTCGTGAAGGAGGCGGTCCGCGATGACACTCCGCTTCGTCGCCACCCGCCTCGGCATGCTGCTCGTGACGGTGTTCGTCTCCAGCCTGGCCATCTACGGCGCCATGTTCCTCACGCCCGGTGACCCCGCCACCCTGCTGGTCGGCGGCAGCCGGAACCCCGACCCCGCCGTACTGGCGCAGATCCACCGCGAGTACCACCTGGACGACCCGTTCATCCAGGGGTACTGGCACTGGCTCTCGCACTGTCTCCAGGGCGACTTCGGCCAGTCCCTCGTCTACCGCGACTCCGTCGCCGGCCTCGTCTCCGCCCGCGCCGGCGACACGGTCGCCCTGGTCGCCTACGCCTCCGTACTGGTCCTCGTCGGCGGCACCGTCATCGGCACCGCCGCCGCCCTGCGCGGCGGCCGCACCGAGACGCTGACCACGGCCCTCACCTCGGGCGCCATGGCGGTACCCACGTTCGTCATGGCGGTCGTGCTCATCTGGCTGTTCGCCGTCCAACTGCCCTGGTTCCCGGTCTACGGCTCCGGTGAGGGCTTCACCGGGACCCTCTCCCATCTCACGCTGCCCGCCGTGGCGCTGGCCATGACCTGGATCGGCTACGTCGCCCAGGTCACCCGGACCGCCGTCCGGGCGGAGATGCGCTCGGAGCACGTGGAGACCGCCCGCAGCCGCGGCGTCCCCGAACGCGTCGTGGTCCGGCGGCACATCCTGCACAACGCCTCCGGACCCGTCTTCGCCGTCTCCGGTGTCGGCATCGCCGGCCTCATCGCCACCGCGGCCGTCGCCGAGCAGGCGTTCGGCACCGGAGGGCTCGGCGCCCTCATGATCGAGGCCGCGTCCAAACAGGACATGGCCGTCGTCCAAGCGGTCTCGCTGATCTTCGTCGTCGTCTTCGTCGTCCTCAACACCGCGGTCGACCTCGTCAGCGCGGCCCTCGACCCCCGCACCGCCCAGAAGGGGGCCCGATGACCACCGCCCTGTCCGCGCCCACCGCCGCCGAACGCCGTGCCGCCCGACCGCGGGACCGGCTGACCCTCGCCGCGGGATGCGTCGTCGGCCTCGTCGTCCTGCTGGCCCTGATCGGCCCGCTGATCGCACCGCACGACCCGAACGCCGTCGACCCCCTGAACGTCAACGCCGGTCCCACGGGCGCACACCTCCTGGGTACCGACGACACCGGACGCGACCTGCTGTCGCGCCTCGTCGCCGGCGCCCGCGCCAGCCTCGCCGCCCCGGCCGTGGTCATCGCCGTCTCCACCACGCTGGGCACCCTCCTGGCCCTGGCCGCCGCCTGGTTCGGGGGATGGCTCGACCGCTTCGTCTCCGGCGCGCTGGACGTCGTCTTCGGCTTCCCCGGACTGGTTCTCGCCGTCCTCGTCGCCGCCGTCTTCGGCGCCGGCCTCACCGCCCCGGTCGTGGCCCTCTCCATCGCCTACCTCCCCCTGGTCACCCGGGTCGTACGCTCCGCCGCGCTCCGGGAACGCAACCTGCCGTACGTCTCCGCGCTCCAGCTCCTCGGCGCGCCCACCGCCCGGATCTGGCTGCGCCACCTGCTGCCCAATCTGCTGCCCCTCGTCCTGGTCCAGGCCACCATCGGCTTCGGCTACGCCCTCCTCGACGTCGCCGCGATCTCCTTCCTCGGCCTCGGCAGCCGGCCCCCGGACCCCGAGTGGGGGCTGATGGTGTCCAACGGAGCCCCCTCGATCCTCGCTGGCCAGCCGCAGCAGTCGCTGTACGCGGGCCTCGCCATCCTGATCGTCGTCGTCGCGTTCAACCTGCTGGGCGCCGGCCTGTCCCGACGACTGCTGGGAGACACCGCATGAACTCGCCACCCCTGCTCCGCATCGACGCCCTCGGTATCGGCCTGCCCCTGGACGGGGCCGTCCGGACCGTGGTGCACCGAGCCGACGTGACCATCCACGAGGGCCAGGCCGTCGCCCTGGTCGGCGAGTCCGGTTCCGGCAAGTCCCTCACCGCCCGCTCCGTGCTCGGCCTGCTGCCCCGGCGGGCGCGAGTCGACGGGGACGTGCTGTTCGCCGGGGAGTCCGTGCCGGGGATGAGTCCGCAACGCCTGCGGACGTACCGCTCCTCGGACGTCGCGATGGTGTTCCAGGACCCCCGCGCCCACATCAACCCCGCCCGCAGCATCGGCGACTTCCTCACCGAGGGCCTCACCACGGCGCGCGGGGTGCAGGCCGCCGACGCGGCCAGGAAGGTCACCGGCATCCTGCGGGAGGTCGGCATCGCCGACGCCGACCGGCGGATGCGCCAGCGGCCCCACGAACTCTCCGGCGGTCTGCTCCAGCGCGTCATGATCGCCGCCGCGCTCGCCGTCGAACCGAGGCTGCTCCTCGCCGACGAGCCGACCACCGCCCTCGACGTCACCACCCAGGAGGAGGTGATGGCCATCATCGGGGAGACCCGCGCGGCCCGCGGGCTCGCCATGCTGTTCATCACCCACGACCTGGAACTCGCCGCGGCCGTCTGCGACCGCGTCGCGGTGATGTACGCGGGTTCCACCGTCGAGGACCTGCCCGCGGGGCACCTGCGCGATCACGCCGCGCACCCGTACACCCGGGCCCTGCTGGCCTCCCGTCCCGCGGTCGACGACGCCGGGGCGGGCCTGCGCTCCATCGAGGGCCGGCCCCTGTCCGGTTTCGAGGTGCCGCGCGGCTGCGCCTTCGGCGACCGCTGCCCGCGCGTCCAGGACCTGTGCCGCACCGAGCTGCCTCGGCCGGGTGTCACGGGCGAGTCCACCGCGGCCTGCCACTTCCCCCATACGCACTCGTCCGAGGAGGCGGGCAGCCATGCTTGAAGTACACGGTCTGCGCAAGGTGTTCGGTGACTTCGCCGCCGTCGACGAGGTGACGTTCTCCCTGGCCGAGGGCGGATCGCTGGCCGTCGTCGGGGAGTCCGGCTCCGGGAAGACGACCACCGCCCGAATGGTCGCCGGCCTGGAGACCCCCAGTTCCGGCCGGATCACCGTCGCGGGCGAGGAACGCGGCACCGCGCGGGTCGGCTCACGGGAGCGGCGGGTCCGGGGCCGGCAGATCCAGATGGTCTTCCAGGACCCGTACTCCTCCCTCGACCGGCGTCAGCGCGTGGGCGACGCCGTCGCCGAGGCGGTCCGGCTGCACCGGCGCTCGTCGGGGGGCGAACTCCGCTCCAGAGTGGCCGAGTTGATGCACCTGGTGGGTCTGGACGACCGGCAGGCCCGGTCCTTGCCGAGGGCGCTGTCGGGTGGCCAGCGCCAGCGGGTCGCCATCGCCCGCGCCCTGGCCGCCGAACCCCGGGTCCTCATCCTGGACGAGGCCATCGCGGCCCTGGACGTGTCGATCCAGGCGCAGATCCTCGGCCTGCTGGCCCGTATCCGGCAGGACACCGGCACCGCGCTGCTGTTCATCACGCACGACCTGGGCGCCGTCCGGCACATCAGTGACGAGGTGCTGGTGATGCAGGGGGGCCGGGTGGTCGAGCAGGGTTCCGTGTCCTCGGTGCTGGGGCAGCCGAGGGAGGCGTACACGCGCAGGCTCATCGACTCCATCCCCAAGCCCGGCTGGACACCCCGCAGAAGCGCCGACCGGGCGGCCGCCTGACGCCTCCCCGTAGCGGCGGCCACCGCAGGCAACCGGCCCGGCCCCTCAACAGGGGCCGGGCCGGACTGCGTTGGCATACCGTGCCAGGTCAGTGCGCTGTCGTCGGGGCGCCGTCAGGACGTGCCGTCACGGACGGCCGGAGGCGGCTGCCGGCCCACCCCAGGAGGAAGCCGACGGGGACGGTGACGAGCGCGATGTTCTGGAGCGGGAACCAGGCGAAGTCGTACTCCGGCAGCAGCGCGTACGGCTGTCCCGACACGGTCGGTCCGAAGACCTGCAGCAGCAGGCAGCAGCCCAGTGCGCCGAACAGCGTGGCCAGCAGCCCGAAGCGGCTGAAGCCGGGCCAGAAGAGCGTGTACACCAGCGCCGGGAGGACGGCGGAGGCGGCCACGGCGGCGGCGAACGAGGCAAGGAAGACGATGCTCCACGCGTGCAGCAGCACGGCCAGGAACACGGCCGCCACACCGATCGTGACCACCGCCCAGCGGGCCATCGTCGCCTCCTGCCGCTCCTCCACGGCGCCCTTGCGCAGGGTGTGCGCGTAGACGTCGTGGGACAGGTCCGTCGCGGAGGCGAGCGCGAGTCCGGCGACCGAGGCCAGAGCCGTGACGAAGACGGCGCAGGCGACCATCGTGAACAGGGTCCGGTCCGCGTTCGCCGCGTTCGCCGCGTTTCCCGCGTCGAGCGCGCGGGCCAGCAGGAACAGCGCGGTGTCGCCCCGCGGATCGTCGGCGAGGATGGCGCGGGCCCCCACGACCGCCGCCGTGGCGAGCCCGAGCAGCACCGTCGCGCCGTGGAACACGGTGATCATGACGACGGCACGGCTCGTCGCACGCCGGGCGGTCCGGCCGTCGCGGGTGGCACCGATCCTCATCAGGACGGGGGGTACCGTCGCGGAGCCCAGACAGACGGTCAGCGCCAGTGACAGCAGGTCCAGGGTGCCGGTCGTCGTGTCACCGAACAGTCCGCCCGGGGCGTGGAAGACCTCGGCGCCCCCGCCGCCGAGGGCGGCCCGGTCCAGCAGGGCGCCGAAACCGCCGTCGAAGCGGCCGACGGCCAGCCAGGTGAGGACGAGGACCACGCCGAAGACCAGCAGCGCCTTTCCCGCCTGGATCAGGCTGGTGCCCCGCATGCCGCCGAAGGCGGCGAAGGAGATGATGAGCACGCCGATGAGCGCGGTGCACACCTGCGTGGTGCCCGGTGCCTTCAGCCCGAGGACGTAGGCGGTGACGTCTCCCGCGACCGTGAGCTGGACGACCATGAGGGGTACGCAGATCACCAGGGTGAGCGTGGTGCCCGCGATCCGCGGCACGGCACCGGCCGTCCGGGTCTCCAGGATCGACCCGAGCGTGAACCGGCCGGTGTCGCGCAGGGGTTGGGCCAGGACCAGCAGGACGATCAGGGCGGCGCAGGCGGAAGCGGCCAGCAGCATGCTGTCGTAGCCGCTCAGCGCGACCGTGCCGATGGGGCCGAGCAGTGCCGTGACCGGGATGGAGTCCCCGCACAGGGCGAGGGCGCTGCGCGTGGTGGGCAGGGAGCGTTCGGCGGTGTAGAAGTCGGAGGCGGTGTCGCCGGCCATGCCCGCGCCCAGGCAGAGCAGGAAGCAGACGCAGACGACGGCCAGGAAGAGGGTGATCGGGTTGATCAGGCCCGACTCGGCGGCGGCGAGAACTCGGTGACCGGTCACGGTAGTTCTCCTCTGCGGTCCACCGCGCGGGAGCAGGCTCGGTCGTACCGGAGGGCGGAGAGCAGCATCGTGGCGGCCTGGGCGCTGAGGAGCAGCATTCCGAGGGTGTAGGAGCCGGCCACGCGGGTCGCCGTGCGGTCGTCCAGGGCGAGGGTGGTGACGACGACGAGGGTGAGGGCGGCCGCGTTCACGATGACCAGACGCCCGCTCAAGTGGGTTGCCGAGGGCCGGGGTTGGGCCGGCTCGGCGGTCGGGGAGGCGGGTGGCGGGGGTTCGAGGAAGGACATGGCGGAACTCCGGAAGGTGCGTGCGAGGTGTGGGGGAGGGAAGCAGCGTGCCCCGGCGGCTCGGGAGCCGCCGGGGCACGGGTGCGAAGAGCCGGGCCGTGTGGGTCAGCCGGCCTGCGGGGCGATGGCCGGCCGGGTGCGCGGGGCGCGGGACTCGATCGCGGAGGCTACGTGGAGCAGCAGGTCCTCCTGGAAGCGGCCGCCGATGAGCTGCACGCCGGAGGGGAGTCCGTCGCGCGTTCCGGTCGGTACGGAGATCGCCGGGAAGCCCAGTACCGGGACCGCCTGCATCGGCCACTGCGCGGCCAGCAGTTCCCGCATCCGGGCCGGGCCCGCGAGGTCCGCGTCCTGTTCGAAGGGCGGCTCGGCGCAGACCGGGGTCAGGACGACCGTGTGGCCGCCGAGGAACCGCTGGAGGCGGCCCACGAGGGTGCCGCGCCGGGCGTAGCCCCTGATGTAGTCGGTGAGGGTGGGCTGTTCGCCCCAGATCTCTGCGGCGGCGGCGAAGGAGTCCGCGAGGGACGCGCGTACCGCGTCGTCGCCGAACCGCTCGATCTCGGACGTCATCGTCCGCAGCTCCTGGTAGAGCAGCAGCGACCACAGGCGGGCCGCCTCGTCGAGCAGGGGCAGTTCGACCTCCTCCACCTCGTGGCCGGCCTCGGCCAGCCAGCGGGCGGCGTCGTCGACCGCGGCGTCCACGGAGGGGTGGGGCTTGGCGCTTCCGGCGTCGCGCACGACGGCGACCCTGACCCGGCCCGGGGTGCCGAGCGGCGGGCGGACGGGGAGGCCCACCGGGTCGTTCAGGTCGGGCGTCACCATGGCGTGCAGGCCGAGACGGACGTCGTCGACGGTCCAGCCGAGCGCGCCGTGGACGGCCATGGTCTGGAAGGACAGCGGGCTGTCGAACTCCTCGGCGCCGCGCGGCTCCACTCCGGAGACCAGCCCCATGGTGGGGCGCAGGCCGACGGCTCCGCAGCAGTAGGCGGGGAAGCGGACGGAACCGCCGATGTCGTTGCCCTGGGCGATCGGGGTCATGCCGGCGGCGACCGAGGCGGCGGCGCCTCCGGAGGAGCCGCCCGGGGTGTGGCCGGCGTGCCAGGGATTGAGGGTCCTGCCGTGCAGGTCGTTGGAGGTGAACCAGCGGACGGCGAAGGCGGGGCTGTTGGAGCGGCCCAGCAGGGTCGCGCCGGCCTCGCGCAGTCCGGCGACGCAGACCGCGTCGTCCTCGGCGACCGCGCCCGCCCAGGCCGGGACGCCGTGCGAGCTGACGTACCCGCGCTGCGAGGTATTGATCTTGGTGGAGACGGGGACACCGAGCAGCGGGGGGAGATGCCCGCCCGCGGCGACGGCGGCGTCCGCGGCAGCCGCCTGGGCGAGCGCCTCCTCGGGGCGGACGTCGACGAGGGCGTTGAGCGTGGGGTTGGTCGCGTCGATCCGGGCGAGGAACGCCCTGGCGACCTCCGTCGCCGAGAACGTCTTCGCGCGGATTCCGGCGGCCAGTTCGGCGGCCGAGTGGTCCCACAGCGGCTTGTCGCCCGTGGTGGCGGTCATCTTCGTCTCCTGAGGGGAAGGGGTGTCGGTCACTTGTCGGTGCCGCCGAGGTGGGCGGCCCAGGGCATGCCCATGTACGCGAAGGACGTCGGAGCGCCGCTGAGCCGCTTGTTCATGAACATCCGCTCGTGCGTGGTGGCCAGGTAGACGGCCGGGATGGTGGGGGTGAACAGGGCCTGGGCCTCACCGTAGGCGGTGGCCGAGGCCGCGGGGTCGGAGGACGTGCGGGCCCGGTCGAGCAGCTTCGACGCCTCGGGGTTGCTGTAGTTCGTCCAGTTGAACAGGCCGCCCGGGTTGACCATCTCGGCGACGTAGGACGACGGGTCCGGCATGGTGACGTAGCCGAAGGTCAGGACGAGGTCGAGGTCCGCGCGGGCCGAGGGGTCGTAGAACAGCGAGGACATCTCGGTCGGCTGGAGCTGCTTGATCTCGATCTCCACGCCGATCGTCTTCGCCGCGGCCTGGATGAAGGTCAGTGCCTGGAGCGCGCGCTGGTCACCCGCGGGGATGGCGGCCACCAGCGGGCGGGACGGCGTTCCGGCCTCCTCGACCAGCTTCTTCGCCGCGGCCTCGTCGGGTTCCGGGGCGTCCGGGAGTTCCTTGTAGGCCGCGTCGAACTCGTCGGCGGCCTGGTCGCCGCTCCAGGTCAGCGGCGGGACCAGCGACTTCAGCGTGGTGGCGTCGCCGCCGAAGACGTTCTTGATCAGCGCCTGGCGGTCGACGACCAGGGACAGCGCGTCGAGGAGCTTGCGGTCGGCGGCCGGTGACTCGGCGTTGCCGGGGATCAGCAGGACGTTCTGGGTCGACGGGCCGAGGTGGACGGCGCCGACGTCGGACTGGGCGAGCGCGGTGGCACTGGTGGGCGGCAGCTCGTAGGTGCCGTCGACCTCACCGGACAGGAGTGCGCTGGTCAGGGTGTTGCTGTTGGTGATGAACCGGAACTCGACCTGCTTGGCCCTCGGCTTCAGCGCGGTGTCCCAGTAGGCGGCGTTGCGTTCGATGGTGAGGGAGCCGCCCGACTTCCAGGACCCCAGCTCGAAGGGCCCGGTACACATCAGGCCGCCCTTGGCCGTGCCGTAGGCGGCTCCGGCCTTCTCCGTGTACGACTGCTCGCTGACCGCGCCGAACGACGTGGACAGGGCCTTGGGCAGCGTCTGGTCGTAGCCCTTGGTGCGCAGGGTGACCTGGTGGGCGCCGGTCGCCTTGATCGAGGTCACGTCGGCCAGGTAGTTGCCGTAGAGCCCCTGGGTCGCCGGGTCCCGCTGGCGCTCCAGGCTGTAGACGACGTCCTCGGGGGTCATGGGGGAGCCGTCCCAGAAGGTGACGTCGGAGCGCAGGTCGAGGACCAGGGTGCGGTCGTCGGTCCAGGCGACCTTCTCGGCGAGCCCGGGGCTCAGGGAGAAGTCGGCGTTCATCCGGGTCAGGGTGTCGCAGAGGTTCGCCATGACGGTCTGGGGCGAGTAGTCGCCGACCTTCGCGGGGTCCAGCGTCGTCGGCTCGCCGTAGGGCAGGGCCCAGGTCACCCGGTCCACCTCGGAGGTGCCGGGGGCCGTCGTGGTGGTGAGGCGGTCGGCCGCTGGGGACGCGCCGCTTCCGTCGGACGAGCCGGTGCAGGCGGTGGCGGCCAGCAGGCCCACGCTCGTCAGCACCGTCAGGACCGTTCTCTTTGCAGCCATGGCTGATGCTCCTTGCCGAGAGGAGTGAGGGAGGAAGAGGGCGACGCTCGCGAAGGGGGGAGGCGTGGAAGCGTCGGCGAGACGTCGTAAACGAACGTCATATAACGTTGTTGCATGTCACGCTTGCATCTGGTGAGGTAACCCGTCAAGGGCACAGCGTGGCCGTCTCGTAAACCGGGCGTCCCGCCCGGTGGGCGTGATCGCCCCCGGTGGTGCCCGGCCCGTCCGGCGCGATCGTGTGCGCCGGCTGTTCAGCAGAAGCGGAGAATCGCCATGTCATTCACGCCCGCACTCGAATTCGCCTTCGAGATCCGCGCCGAGGTCGCCGAGACCCTGCACATCGGCAACGGCGACGGAGAGGTCACCGAGTTCACCCCCATCACCGGAGGCTCGGTGGACGGCCCCCGGCTGCGCGGGAAGGTCCTTCCCGGCGGCGGGGACTGGAGCAGTACCCGCGGGGAGGTGTGCGAACTGGAGGCCCGCTACCTCCTCCGGACGGAGGACGGCGCGGTCGTCGACATCGTCAACCGCGGCTACTACCGGCCCAGGGCCGACGCCCCGGACCAGTTCGACGGGGAGCTGCGGGTCAGTGAGGCCGGGCACTACTACCGCACGTCACCGGTCTTCCGTACGGACGCGCCCGCGCACCGCTGGCTCGCCGAGACGGTCTTCGTCGGCCTCGCCCGCCCGGACGGCGAGGACGCGGTCGTCATCCGCATGTACGCGCTGAAGTAGCGGCGGCGCGCGGGGTGGTCGGCCCTGTCGCGGGGTGGCCGGCCCGCCTCAGGAAAGCGACCGCCATGCCTCGTTCAGCGCCTCCCGGAAGGCGGCGGTCTCGGCCGGGCTCATGCCGGCGGTCATCCGTTCCTCCACCCCGCGGGTCGCCTCGGCGTACTCGGCCAGCAGGCCGCGGCCGGTGCCGGTCAGCAGGATGAGGCGCTCCCGGCGGTTGGCCGGGTTGGGTTCGCGACGGATCAGACCGCGGCTCTCCAGGGCACGCACCATGTCGGCCATCGTCTGCGCGGTGACGAACGAGTCCCGGGCGAGCTGGGCGGCGGAGACGCCGTCGTGCCGCTCCAGCACGGTCAGGGCGGTGTACTGGAGCGCGGTGATCCCGGCGGGCTTGAGGACCTCCTCCAGGCGGGCGCGTACCGCCAGCTCCGTCCTCTTGACCAGGTAGAGCAGCGAGGTGCTCACGTACGTCCTCCCGTGGTGGCGGTCCGGGCGCCGGGCTCGGCGCGGCGGCGGTCGTCCCACCCTAGGGCATTGACAGGAATCCTGTTGAATGAGCAGACTGGCGTTCATCAGGATTCCTGTCGATCCCGGCCTCGGTGCCGGCGATCCCGGCATCCCCTCCTCCCTTTCTCCCACCACCTACGAGAGGCCCTCTCATGGATCTCCAGGGCAAAGTCGCCATCGTCACCGGCAGCGGACGCGGTCTCGGCCTGGCCTACGCGCAGGCGCTCGCCGCGGCCGGAGCCGCCGTCGTCGTCAACGACGTCGACAAGGAGACGGTCGACGCCGCCGTCACCGGCATCCGGGCCGAAGGCGGCACCGCCACCGGTGTGGTGGCCGCCGTCGGCGACAGCGAGTCGGCCCAGCGGCTGGTGGACGCCGCGGTCGAGGAGTTCGGGCGCCTGGACGTCCTGGTCACCAACGCCGGCATCCTGCGCGACCGCGTGCTGTGGAAGATGACCGACGACGACTTCGACGCCGTCGTACGCGTCCATCTGCGCGGCACCTTCACCTGCGCGCGGGCCGCCGCGGTCCGTATGCGCGAGCAGGGCACCGGAGGCAGGCTCGTCCTGATCTCCTCCCCGGCCGGGCAGCGCGGCAACTTCGGCCAGACCAACTACGCCGCCGCCAAGGCCGGCATCGTCGCCATGGCCCGCACCTGGGCGATGGAACTCGGGCGGGCCGGCATCACCGTCAACGCCGTCGTACCGGTCGCCGCCACCGAGATGACCAAGACCATCCCGGCCTTCGCCCCGGTCATCGAGGAGTCCGAGCGCACCGGCGCCCCGCTGCCCGACTGGCTGCGCAAGGACGAGGGCCTCGGCACGGTCGAGGACGTCGCCGCACTGATCACCTTCCTCGCCTCGGACGCCTCCGCCGGCGTCACCGGGCAGGCCATCGGCATCGGCGGCGACCGGCTGGCGCTGTGGGCGCACCCCCGGGAGAAGGCGGTCGCCCTCGCCGACGGCGGCTGGAGCGCCGACGCCATCGCCGCCGAATGGCCGGGCGGCGTGGGCGCGGAGCCCGAGACCTACGGCATCCCCGCGCCCCAGGCACCGGGGGTCTGAGATGAGCGACCTCGCGCCCGACCGCGACCGGACCAACGCGCTCGACCTCGACCGGATCACCGCGATCGACGTGCACACGCACGCGGAGATCTCCAAGGACGGACACGGTGCCCTGAGCCCCGAACTCTTCGGCGCCTCCGAGGAGTACTTCAAGGCCCACGGCCACCGGCAGCCCACCATCGACGAGATGGCCGACCACTACCGCGAACGCGGCATGGCCGCCGTGGTGTTCACCGTCGACGCCGAACACGCCACCGGCCACCCGAGGATCTCCAACGAGGAGATAGCGGAGAGCTGCGCCGCGCACGCCGACGTCCTGATCCCGTTCGCCAGCGTCGACCCCCACAAGGGCCGCGCGGGAGTGCGGGAGGCCCGGCGCCTCGTGGAGCGGTACGGGGTCCGCGGCTTCAAGTTCCACCCCAGCATCCAGGCGTTCTCACCCGACGACCCGATGGCCTACCCCCTGTACGAGGCGATCGAGGAACTCGGTGTGCCCGCCCTGTTCCACACCGGCCAGACCGGCATCGGCGCCGGTGTGCCGGGCGGCGGCGGCATCCGGCTCAAGTACTCCAACCCGATGCTGGTCGACGATGTCGCCGTGGACTTCCCGCAGTTGCGGATCATCCTCGCGCACCCGTCGTTCCCCTGGCAGGACGAGGCCCTCGCGGTCGCCACGCACAAGCCGTACGTGTACATCGACCTGTCCGGCTGGTCGCCGAAGTACTTCCCGCCCCAACTCGTGCGCTACGCGAACACCTTGCTCAAGGACAAGGTCCTGTTCGGCTCCGACTACCCCGTCATCACGCCCGACCGGTGGCTCGCCGACTTCGACAGGCTCGACATCAAGCCCGAGGTACGGCCGAAGATCCTCAAGGAGAACGCCGCCCGCGTGCTCGGCCTGCTCACCGACTGAAGGAGCCCCCCGTGTGGAACCAAGGCATCGGCTCCTGGCCGGCGCGCCGGGCCCGCAAGACACCCGACCGGACGGCGGTCGTCCACGAGGATCGCGAGCTGACCTACCGCGACCTGCACCAACGCGTCCTGCGTCTCGCCCACGCCCTCGACGGGCTCGGCGTGTCCCGGGGCGACCGGATCGCCTACCTGGGCCCCAACCACCCGGCGTTCCTGGAGACCCTGTTCGCCGCGGGGGCGCTCGGCGCGGTGTTCGTCCCGCTCAACACGCGCCTCGCCGCGGCCGAACTGGCCCACCACCTGGGCGACTCGGGCGCCGTCGTCCTCGTGCACGGCCCCGAGCAGGCGACCGCCGCCCGGGCCGCGGCGGAGGAGTCGGGCGTGGCGCACCGGATCGCGCTCGCGGGATCCGGCGAACGGGCCCTCGGCTACGAGGAGTTCCTCTCCACCGGCGGCACGGAACCCCTGGACGTACGGGTCGAGCCCGACGACCCCTGCATGATCATGTACACCTCGGGGACCACGGGCCGAGCCAAGGGCGCCGTCCTCTCCCACGCCAACATCACCTGGAACAGCGTCAACGTCCTCGTCGACACCGACCTGACCGGCGACGAGGTGACCCTGGTCGTCGCCCCCCTCTTCCACACCGCCGGCCTCAACATGACCTGTCTGCCCACCCTCCTCAAGGGCGGCCGGGTGGTGCTGCACAGCTCCTTCGACCCCGACCGGGTCCTGGAAACCGTCGAGAGCGGGCGCGTGACCTACCTGTTCGGCGTCCCCACCATGTACGACGCCATGGCAGCCCGGCCCCGCTGGGCCACCACCGACCTGTCCAGCCTGCGTACCGTCACCTGCGGCGGCGCGCCCGTTCCCGAGCGCACCATCGCCACCTACCTCGCCCGCGGCCTGGCCTTCAGCCAGGGCTACGGCATGACCGAGGCGTCCCCCGGCGTGCTCTTCCTCGACAAGGAACAGACCTCCGCGAAGGCGGGCTCGGCGGGTGTCCCGCACTTCTTCACCGACACCCGCGTCGTCCGGCCCGACGGCACCGAGGCGGGTCCGGACCAGCGCGGCGAGGTGCTCGTCCACGGGCCCAACGTCATGACCGGCTACTGGGGCCGGCCCGCGGACACCGCCGCCGCCCTCAGCGAGGACGGCTGGCTGCGCACCGGCGACGTCGCCCGGACCGACGTCGACGGGTACGCGTACATCGTCGACCGGGTCAAGGACATGTACGTCTCCGGCGGCGAGAACGTCTACCCCGCCGAGGTGGAGGACGCCCTGCTCACCCACCCCGCCGTAGCCGAGTGCGCCGTCATCGGCGTGCCCGACGCGGTCTGGGGCGAGGTCGGCCGAGCGGTACTCGTGCTCCGGCCCGGTGCGGACGCGTCCGAGGACGACATCCTCGGCCATCTGCGCGGCCGCCTCGCCAAGTACAAGATCCCCAAATCCCTGGTCCTGACGGACGCCCTGCCCCGCACGGCGTCCGGCAAGATCCTCAAGCCCGTCGTGCGGGACGCCTACGCGACCGCACCGGCCGACCACCCCCGCCCATGACCGGCTCAGCACCGCTCCCCACCCCTTGAAGGGACCTCTCCCCATGCCCACCAACGCCCACGGCCTCGCAGGACTCACGGCACTCAGCGGGACCGACCTCGGCCGCACCGAGTGGTTCGGGATCACCCAGGACCGCGTGAACACCTTCGCCGACGCCACCGACGACCACCAGTGGATCCACACCGACCCCGAGAAGGCCAAGGAGGGCCCGTTCGGCGGCCCCATCGCCCACGGGTACCTCACCCTCTCCCTCATCATCCCGCTCTTCGGCGAGCTGCTCACGATCAGCGGCACGAAGCTGAGCGTCAACTACGGTCTGGACAAGGTCCGTTTCCCCAGCCCCGTCCCCGTCGGCGCCAAGATCCGTCTGCACGGCGTCGTCGGCGAGGTCGAGGAGGTCAAGGGCAACGGCGTCCAGATGCCGCTGACCTTCACCGTGGAGGTCGACGGTCAGGACAAGCCGGCCTGCGTGGCGCAGGCGGTGTACCGGCACTACGCCTGACGGGCGCCCGTGGACGACGTGACCGGGCGACCCGCCGGGGTCGCCGGACCGCGCAGGCCGATCGGGGCCTCGCGGGCTTCGAGCGACAGCCGGTGCCCACCGAGGAAGGGCCCTCCACGGACAGCAGACCGGCTTCGTAGAGGTCGGTGACCAACTCCAGCTCGGGCCCGAGGAGAACGGGGAAACGCCGTGTCGCCTCCTGCCACGGCAACGGCGCCCAATCCGTGGTCAGTTGACCGAACAACATCGCTCTCCTCAGACACTGCCGGGCTCTTGGCAAGGATCGTACGGCCGGCCTCCCCCCTCGGCGGCGGGGACCCTGCGGGCGACCTCACCCGCCGCACCCCGCGCCGAGGGGGAACTGTGCACGAAGGGTCAGGGCATCATCTCGTAAGCCCCGGACAGGGCCTCGACGTGCTGCCATACGCGCTGGGAGCGGTCCGGGTCGATGACCGGGCGGCGTACCGCGCCGAGGGCCCAGTGCTGCTGGTCCTCCGTGGCGGAGTCCTTGCCGTGCAGTTCGACGGCGTGGGCGGAGAAGTCGCGGACGAGGACGGCGAAGAGTTCGTCGAGGACGTCCTCGTCGAGGCCGGTCAGCGCGGCCTGTTCGAGGAGCAGTTGAGCGTGGACGACCAGGGCGAAGAGCTGACCGACGGCGAGGAGCAGGTCGAGGTCCCGGCTCTGCTGCTCGTCCGGGGCCGCCGTGCGGACGAACTCGCAGAGCGCGTCGGCCTGTTCGCGGAAGCGGGCGACGTTGGACAGGCGGGCGTAGGCGTCGAAGGCGGGGCGCCAGTCGTGGAAGCGGACCGAGCCGAGGCCGCGGGCCGGGCCCTGCCGGAAGAGGAAGTCGTCGTCGGCCGCGTCGAGACGGGTGGGCACGGGCTCGTAGGCGACCGGGTCGAGCAGGTGGTTGCGCATGAACTTGAGGATCAGCGCCAGGTTGACGTGGACGGTGCCCTCCAGCTTCGGCAGACCGCGGATCTCGACGGCGGCCTGCGCGAAGTAGTTGTCCTTCTCGAAGCCCTTGGCGGCGATGACGTCCCACATCAGGTCGATGACCTTCTCGCCCTCCGTGGTCACCTTCATCTTCGTCATCGGGTTGAAGAGGAGGTAACGCCGGTCGTCGGGACCCGCGGTGCGGAAGTAGTCGACGGCGCGGTCGCTGAACAGCTTCATGCCGACGAGCCGGACGTACGCGTCCGTCAACTCGCGCCGCACGTGCGGGAAGGCGGTGACGGGACGGCCGTAGAGGACGCGGTTCTGCGCGTGGGTGACGGCCTCGTACATCGCGTGCTCGCAGATGCCGATCGAGGCGGAGCACAGGTTGAACTTGCCGACGTTGACCGTGTTGAGGGCGGCGTCGAAGGCGGCGCGGCCGGTGTGCAGGACGTCCTCGGCGGCGACCGGGTAGTTCTCCAGGCGGAACTCGCTGACGTACTTGGAGGAGTCGACGACGTTCTTGACCAGGTGGTAGGAGGCGTGGCGGCTGTCGGCGGCGAAGAAGACGTAGCCGTCGGGGCCCTCGACGTCGGTGCGGCGGCCGAAGACGGAGACGAGGCCGGCCTTGTTGCCGTTGCCGATGTAGTACTTGGAGCCGGTCGCCCGGAAGCCGCCGTCGCCGTCCGGCTCCAGGAGCATGTCGGTGGAGTAGATGTCGGCGCCGTGGGTCTTCTCGGACAGGCCGAACGCGAACACCTCGCCCTCGGAGAGGAGTTCGGCGGCGCGGGCACGGGCGTCGGCGTTGTCGCTCTGCCAGACGGGGCCGAGGCCGAGGACGGTCACCTGCCAGGCGTACCAGTAGTCGAGGCCGTAGAAGCCGAGGATCTCGTTGAGCGCGGCTATGCGGGCGGTGTCCCAGCGCTTGTCGCCCTCGCCCTCCCCGGCGGCCGAGGCGGGGGTGAGGAAGGTCGCGAAGAGCCCTTCCTTGGCGGCGAAGGCGAGGAAGTCACCGAGCCAGGCGCGGGTCCGGTAGTCCTCGATCAGCCGGCGCTTGCCCCGCTCCTCGAACCAGTCGACGGTCGCGCGCAGCAGCCTGCGGGTCTCCGGGTCGAAGTGCGCGGGGTCGTACGTCCGCGGGTTGAGGAGCAGCGCGTCGGTCATGGTGCCGCCTTTCGGCTGGGAGGGTGAGGGTGGGTCCGGGCGCGGGGCCCGGGGTGCCGGTTCGGCCGGTCAGCGCTCGGCGCCGAAGCGGGCGAGGGTGGCGAGGACGTCGTCGAGCCAGGCGATCATCATGCGTTCGTAGGCGATGCCGCCGCGCAGCACGACGTGCTGGAGTTCGCGTTCCGCGTCGAGCGGCCCGTCCGGACGCGCCGGCGCGCCGAAGTCTCTTTCCTCGCCCGCGAGATAGTGGGCGAGGCGGTCCGTGTGCGCCTGCCGGTGCCGTCGGACCTCGCTGATCAGGGCGGCCGGGTCGTCGAAGGCGGCGCCCCTGACCTTCACCGCGAGGTCGTGCCGGACGCTCTCGGGCTCGGTCGGCTCGTGCAGCCACGCGGAGAGCGCGGCCCGTCCGGGGGAGGCGACGGAGTACTCCTTCTTGTCCGGGCGCCCGTACTGGGGGATGTCCCGGACGTCGATCCAGCCGTCGGCCTCCATGCGCTTGAGGACGCGGTAGATCTGCTGGTGGGTGGCGGTCCAGAAGTACCCGATGGACCGCTCGAACCGCCGGGCCAGCTCATAGCCGGAGCCGGGCTTCTCCAGCAGGGAGACGAGGATCGCGTGGTCGAGCGCCATGCCCCCGATCCTCCTATGCACCTCGTTGCATAGCAACGCCGCCGCGGTGAGACACGGCTCACCCCGGAGGACGGGTGTTCTGGGGCTTGAGGGGTGGCTGATCCCGGAGGCGCGGGACGTCGTGGCGCGGGGTGCCGGGATTGTTCGACGGGCCCTTGGCGCCGCCCGGTCCGGCCGACGGCTGACCCGGCGTCGGTCAGGTGCGGTCGGCCGACTCGCTCCCGGCCGGCCGGGCCCGCAGCGTGGCGGCGAAGTCCTCGGCGCGGGAGCACTGGACACGCAGCTGCTCCACCTGCTCCGCCGCGGGGGTCGCCCGGGACCTCCCGCTCACAACCCCGCGAGGTCCAGCAGCCACTCCATGTGCCGCACCGGCAGGAACGGCGAGGCAGCCGCGGCCTCCGCGACCTGTTCGGAGGGGTCGGCGAGGAGTCGGTACAAGGACGGGAGAGGGAGGTTGGGGTGGGCTGCGACAGCACGGCGGACGCGCGACTCGGGGTCGGCGGCGAGCCGCTCGGCGAGTTCCGCGGGGAGATCCGGGTCGCGGGGGGAGAAGGAACGGAGCCGGGGTTCGGCGTCGGTGGCGAAGCGGCGCAGCACCGGCGCGGGGAAGGTGAGGACCTGCGCCGTGTCCCACCAGAAGGTGAACTTGTCCCTCCGGCGGTAGCGGCGCTCGATGTTCTCGGCGGTGACCGGATCGACCAGGTGCGGAGCGGTGTGCGCCGCGGTGAGGCGGACGATCTCCTCGTCGTCGTCGAGGAGCCGGGCCACCGTGTCGGCGGGCAGAGCCTCAGCGGCGGCTGCCGAGACCCTGAAGCAGACGTACGGCGAGTCGACGTGGGGCAGCGGGTCGGCAGTGACCCAGGGGAGGCGAAGAATGCGCAACTCGTCGCGGGCGGCGAGGTTCTGGTACCACTGGATCACGGTCGCATCGTCGGCATCGGGGCTCGGGTCGGGCAGCGACCGGGAGAGTTCGTGGACGGAAGTGTGGATCTCGTGCCGCACGTCCTGCGGCGTGTCGGGCCGTGCGAAGACCTTCACGCGGACGTTCAGGGCCGGGTCGCCGGCGAGGACCTCGCGGAGGGGTAGCGGCAGGTGCGGGTGGCGGGCGAGTTCGGCGCGTACCTCGCTGTCCGGATCGTCGGCGAGCCGCCGGAACGTGTCCGCGTCGGGAGCGGCGTGCACGACCGCGCCCGCCCGGGTCACCGGGTCCGCGAGCAGGGCGGGCACGAGGTCGAGAGGCGGGACCGGATAAGGCAGTTGAGCGAACCAGGTCGAGCAGGCCGCGCCGCGGACCTCGGCCTCCGGATCGGTGAGCAGCAGGCGACGCACCGGTTCCGGTGCCCGGCTCCACTGCCTCGCCAGGGTGGCGCGGATCTCGGGAACGGGGTCCTGGGCGAGGCGTGCCCGCAGCTCGCTCGGCGTGTGGCCGTTCCGGGCAAGGGACTTACGGACCTGCGGATCGGGGTCGTCGACGAGCCGCTCCAGCAGCAGCCGGGGTGCGGTCGCGGCGCGAACGGCGAGCGCGGACCGTACAGACTGGTCCGGGTGTCCGGCCAGGCTCATGCGGAACCGGTCCGGCAGGCGGCCGTTGAGCGCCAGGCCGTGCAGGAGCCAGTGGTCTTCGGTCGCGATGATCTCGGCGATCATGTCGTCGGAGAGGTCCGGACGTCCGGCTACCTTCCGCGTGCCTCGCCGCCAGGCGAAGAGCCGCCGGATCGAGTGAGCCGGCAAGGCGGAGTTGGCCGCCAGTCCGTCCATCACGGCGCCGAGGTGGAGCGGTGTCGGGGTGTCGGCGTCCATGAGGTCAGGATGTCAGGAGGGGGCCGTGGTGTGGCGGCCGGGCCATGAGGCCGGACTCCGCGCGGCGGTCGGACTCCGCGGGGCGATCGCTGGGCCTGTGCCCGTGTACACGTCCTGTCCGTGCGTGTTGTGCACCGGCCTTCCGATGTCCCGGCAGCCTGGACGGCGTGTCGCGCTGCTGGTGGCATCGCCGCCATGTCTGCCGCATCTCCTGTCCCACGCCACCGGCGCGCCTTAAGCCACCCCACCGCCCCCCTGGGCGTCCTCGACCCGGCCGCGGGGAGGTGGCGTTCGTGAACACCACGGACGGACAGTCCCTCGCCGCCATGGTCTTCCTGGTCTTCGTCGCGGTCTCCCTGCTGCTGTGCGGGCTGGCCGCGGCCGACCTGGACGAGCCGGAGCAGTTCTACGCGGGCGGCAGCGCCGCGTTCGGTCCCGTGGGCAGCGGACTCGCCATCGCCGGCGACTACGTCTCGGCCGCGACCCTGCTGAGCACCACGGGCTCGGTCGCGCTCAACGGCGGCGACGGCATCCTGTTCGCCGTCGCGACGGTGGCCTCACTCTGGCTCGTGATGCGTGTCCTGGGCGAACACCTGCGCCGCGAGGGCGTGTTCACCCTCGGCGACTTCATCACCGACCGGCTCGGCGACCACTCCGCGGGCCGGGCCCTCGGCATCGCCGCCCTGATCGTGCTCACCCCGATGCTCCTCGTCCAGCTGTCGACGGCCGGGCACATCATGGCCGCCATGTTCGGACTCCCCGAGGGGGCGCTCACCGGCTGCACCGTCGGCAGCGGCGTACTGATGATCAGCTACGCCGCGTTCGGCGGCATGCGCGGAACGGGCTACATCCAGATCCTCAAGGTCGCCGTGGTGCTGTTCGCGGTCCTGCTGCTCGCCGGGCTCGTCCTCTCGCACTTCGACTGGTCACCGTTCGCCCTGTTCGAGGCGGCGCAGAACCAGTCGGGAGCCGGTACCGACTACGCCCTGCCCGGACTCCACTTCGGGCACTCCCTGCTCGGCCGGCTCGACCTGATCAGCTTCGGCGCCACGCTGCTCCTCGGCGCCGCCTGCCTGCCGCACCTCACCATGCGACTGCACCCCCTGCGCGACGCCCGTACGGCCCGCCGCGCCGTCGGCTGGGCCGTGGGCCCGGTCGCGGTCGTCTGCCTCGGCGTCGTCGTCGCCGGTCTCGGCGCGTGCGCCCTGCTCGGCCGGGACGCGGTACGGGCCGCCGACCCCGGGGGAGCGACCGCCCTGCTGATGGTGACGGGCGCCCTCGACCCGACCGCCGCCGGCACCCGGCACAGCATGCTCTTCGCGATCGTCGCCTGCGCCGTGTTCGCGACCACCCTCGCCGCCGTCGCGGGCATCACCCTGGCCGCGGCGGCCGGACTGGTCCGGGACTTCGCCAAACGGCCCGCAGGCGGGCAGCCGCCCCGGCACGCCGGCCGCGAGGTCCGGCGGGCGCGGACGGGGGTCGTCCTGTTCGGCTCCGTCGCCGTCTTCCTCGCCGTACTGCTCCGCGACCGCGGCACCCTCACACTGATCTCGGTGTCCCTGGCGGCCAGCGCCTCGGTGCTCGCCCCGATCCTGCTGTACGCGCTGTTCCTGCCGGGCTACACGGCGACCGGCGTCCGGTGGACCGCGTACGGCACCCTGCCCCTGATCGTGGTGCTCACGGTGATCTCGCCCGCCTTCTCCGGCGCCCCCACCGCGCTCTTCCCCGACCGGGACTTCCATGTGTTCCCCTTGCAGACACCCGGCCTCATCACCATCCCCGTCGGCTTCCTGCTCGGCCTGGTCGGCCGGGACCGGTCCCGGCCACCGCGGACCACCCCGTGGAAGAAGCTGACCGGCGCGGGCGCCCGGGGATGAGGAGGACCGTGTCCGGCGGGCCGCGGCCACCGGGGAGCGGTCAGCGCGCCCCGGACCCGGCCCGAGCGTCCGAGGGCACCAGGTGGGGGACGAGGTGTACGAAGGCCACCATGCCGAGGACCTCGACCAGGGTCTGCGCGACCACGACGACCGCGGCCACGGCCAGGGCGTCCGGCAGGGCCAGGGCCAGGGGGAGCACCACGAGCGAGTTGCGGGTCGCGCCGGTGAACACGATCGCCCGGCAGGCGGGTGCCGCGAGCCGGAACAGCCGGGCCACGGCCTTGCCCGCGAACGCCATCACCACCAGGAACGCGACGTAGAACGGGACGACGGCGACGACGTCGTCCCGGCTGTCGCCCAGCTGCGGCACCTGGGAGGCGACCACGACCAGCAGGGTGGCGGCCATCAGCGGCACCATCGCGGTGCTCGCCGCGTCGGCGGCCCTCCGGCCGGCCGGGCGGCGGGCCGCCCACGCCTGAAGGGCCCAGGCCAGGGCGAGCGGGACGACGATCAGGAACACGAACGCCTCGACGAACGGGCCGACCTCGACGACGCCGGCCAGGTCCGAGCCCATGAACAAGTAGAGGAACCCGGGCAGCAACGCCATCTGCGCGACCAGCAGCACGGGTGTCGCGGCCAGCAGGCGCCGGGCGGAACCGCCGGCCAGACCGGAGAAGACGATCACGTAGTCCACGCACGGGCAGAGCAGCACCAGCAGCACGCCGAGCCGGACCGCCCGGTCGGAGGGGAGGAAGGTGAACATCGCCGCGACGACCAGCGGCACGACCACGAAGTTGACCGTCGACGCGGCGGCCAGGAAGCGGCCGTCGCGCAGGGACCGCACCAGTTCGGCGGCCGGCACCTGGAGGAAGGTCACGAACAGCAGGGCGCCGAGCACAGGGTTGACCGCGTGTTCCAGCCCCGGCCCGAGGCCGGGCGCGGCACCGCCCAGCAGCCCGCCGACGGCCAGCGCCGCCAGGTAGAGCGCCACCTGGTGGCGTTCCATCCGCCCGACCAGGCCCTGCGGCCCCCGCTCCGACACCCGATCCGCTCCTCACGCTCCGAGGGCCGCCCGCGGCAGCCCCGCCCCTCCATCCTCACAGGTCACCGCCCGCGCCCGCGCCACGGCCCCGCACCGGCGGCCCTGGAGGTATCGTGCGCGCAGGGGCCCCCGTCGCAGGTCGCGCCGCGGGTCGCCGGTCCCATTCGGCTCGCCCGGTTCGACGTCGTCGTGGAGCCCGAGGCCGAGGACGACCTGCCCGCGGAGGTGGACGATGTGGAGTGAGTTCACCTACCAGGCGCTGCCGATGCGCGTCGTCTTCGGCGCCGGCCGCTCGGCCCACCTCGCCGAGGAGGTGACCGCGCTCGGCCTGGAGCGGGTTCTCGTGCTGTGCACGCCGGGCCGACGGGACCTCGCCGAGCGGATGGCCGACGGTCTGGGCCGCCGTGCGATCGGAGTCTTCGCCGGAGCCCGGATGCACGTACCCGCCGAAACAGCGGAGGCGGCCCGCGCCGCCGCGGCCGAACTCGGCGCGGACGGCTGCGTGGCGGTCGGCGGCGGCTCCACCATCGGCCTCGGCAAGGCCGTCGCACTCCGGCACGGCCTGCCCGTCGTCGCCGTGCCCACCACCTACGCCGGGTCGGAGATGACCCCGGTCTGGGGGCTGACCGAGAACGGCGTCAAACGCACCGGACGCGACCCGGCCGTCCTTCCGCGCAGCGTCGTCTACGACCCCGAACTGACGCTCACTCTCCCGGTCGCCACCTCGGTGACCAGCGGCATGAACGCGCTCGCCCACGCGGTGGAGGGACTGTACGCGCCCGACGCCTCACCCATCGTCTCCCTCATGGCCGAGGACGGTGCCCGGGCCCTGATCGAGGCACTGCCCCGAGTCGCCGCGGACAGTGCGGACCTCACCGCCCGAAGCCGCGCCCTGTACGGGGCCTGGCTGTGCGGCGCGGTCCTGGGCGCCACGACGATGTCCCTGCACCACAAGCTCTGCCATGTCCTGGGCGGCTCCCTCGGCCTGCCGCACGCAGAGGCGCACACCGTCATGCTGCCGCACACCCTCGCCTACAACCAGCCGTTCGCCCCCGCGGCCGTCGCCGTCCTCACCAGGGTGCTGGGCGAACGGGCCGACCCCGCCAGGACCCTGTGGGAGTTCGCCCACGAGCTGGGCGCCCCGCACTCCTTGAGTGAACTCGGCGTGCGGGAGGGCGACATCGGAGCCGTCGTCGAACAAGCACTGGCCAACCCCTACGCCAACCCGCGCGAGGTCACCGCGGACGGTCTCACCGCCCTGCTGCACCGCGCGCTGGCCGGACAGCCGCCGACCGCCTGAGGAAGCGGGGGCACGTCACCTCGGCCCGGCGACCACGGAAGCCGCGGCACGTCAACTCCGGCCGGACACACACGAATTGTGGGAGTGGCGTGCAAGTCGCAGTGGATCTATGCAGGATGGGTGGTACCGGTGGAGGGCGCGGGCGCACTGCACGGGGGGCAGCATCGCCATCGAGTCAGACACCCGACCTCGCTGAAAGGTGTCCGGGTGACACTCAAGGGGCGCGTCCGGGAACGTGATTCCCTGGACCGGTTTGTCGCGGCACTCCGCAAGGGCCTCAGCGGAGCGGTCCTCCTGCGCGGCGACGCGGGCATCGGCAAGACCGCTCTCCTGGAGCACACGGCCGCCGAAGCCGCCGACCTGCGCGTCCTGCGCGCGGCGGGAGTCGAGGCCGAGTCCCGGTCTCCCTTCGCCGCGCTGCATCGCCTGCTCGTGCCCTTCCTGGACGGGCTGAAGGAACCGGCGCCCTGCCGAACGCCCAGCGCGAGGCGCTGCGCGTCGCCTGAGGACTGGCCGAGGGCCCGGCGGCGGACCCGCCGTCCGCAGCGGCGACCGCGTCCTCGCCGCCGACGCGCTGAAGACCCTGGCCTCCCGGGCCGCGGCCGCCGGTACGCCCTGGGCGCGGGGCCTCCTCGCCCGCTCGTCCGCACTGCTCGCGGACGACACACACGCCGATCCGCTGTACCGGCAGGCGATCACCCTGCTCTCCTCGACCCGAGCCCGCTCCGACCTCGCCCTCGCCCATCTCCAGTACGGCGAGTGGCTGCGCCGCCGGAAGCGCCGCAAGGACGCGCGTGAGCAACTGGGCACGGCCGTCGCGATGTTCGACGCCATGGGCGCTACGGGCTACGCCTCCCGGGCCGCCCGCGAACTCGCGGCCACCGGAGCCCCCGCCCACCGCGGGACGGCCGGGGTGTCGACCACCCCCACCGCGCAGGAACTCCAGGTCGCCCGTCTCTCCAAGGGCGGCGCCACCAACGCGGAGATCGCCGCCCAGCTGTACATCAGCGCCAGTACGGTCGACTACCACCTGCGCAAGGTCTTCCGGAAGCTCGACCTGACCTCCAGACGCCAACTCCGCCAGACGTGGAGCGACTGACCGGCGGCACCGCGTGGCGTCGAGTAGGTTCGTGCCAACGGGCGCACAAGGGGGCAGCGTGGCAGGGGCGGTCGGCGACGTGGTACTGGGACTGATCGCCAGTTTCCTCAGTGGTCTGGCGGTCTGGCTCTGGCACCGGGGCAAGCAGAGCCGGGACTTCCGGGTGCGGACGCGGGTGGTCGGCGCCCGTCCCGGCGACACCTGTCTCCTGGTGATGAACAACGTGCACGACGCGCCGGGTTCCACCCAGCACCACGACGTGCAGGCCCTGATCGAGGCCGCGGTGCTCGCCCACGGCCTGGACTGCGAGACGGAGGTCGTGAACAGTGACGACTTCCACGGCAGCAACGGGGACCGGCCCGAGTTCTGCATAGGCGGCCCGCGCGGCTCCAACGTGAGAAGCGCGGGACACCTCGCCGAGAACGTGCCGGGCGTCGTCTTCCACGCCTACCACCACCCGGACCATCCGCTGGCCATCGAGGCGGGCGGTGAGACGTACCTCTGGAACCGGGGTGCCGACGAGTACGCGCTGATCGCCAAGTTCACCTGCCCCGGCGGAAACCGTCCCGTGCTGCTCATCTGTGGCCAGAGCGCGCTGGGCAACCACGCGGCGGCCTACTTCCTGCGGCGCTCCTACCGTGAGATCGCGGCCACCGTCGCCGCCACGGAACGGTTCTGCCTGCTGGTGCGGATCCCCTCGATCGCCACGTACGGCTTCCACGGGGTACGGCTGGAACGCGACCTCACCTCCGTCGCGTTCACCAGCCCGGCCGCCGTCTGAACCACCCGCTCACACCCGGAACTTGACGGCCTCCAGCCAGCGCGTGTTCTCCAGCGTGCCGCCGAACACCAGCTCGGGCCGCTTCTCCGCGCAGCCCTCGCCGCCCCAGTCGTAGCCGCGGACCTTGGCGGTCTGGCAGATCTGCCCGCTGCCGATGTTGATGGCGAATCCGGTCATGTAGGGGGCGTTCTTGCCGGTGCTGCCGATGTAGTTGTTCGTGCCGTCGGCCTTGATCGCGGTCCAGCTCTCCACCCACTTGCCCTGGCCGTCGGTCGAGTCGGGGTTGTGACGGAAGGCGTTGGCGGCCGACCCGCCGGTGCCCGCCACGGCGTAGTTGATGGCCTTGATGGGCTTCTCCTGCCCCGTGGTACCGGCCAGCGTTCCGTCGCACACGGGCTTCTGCCAGCCCTGCCCCGACAGGTAGACGCGGTAGCAGATGTGCCGCCCCGAGGGGTCGCTCTTCGCCAGACGGTTCACCGCGGTCGCGGCGGTGTCCTGCGGCGGCTTCACGGTCACGGTGGAGCGCGGGGGAGTGGCCGTCACCGTGACGGTGTCCGAGCCCCCGCCCGCCGCGGGCTCCTTGTCCTTGCGGGTGCTCTTCGGCTTGGGCTTCTTCTTGGGCGACTCGCTGGGCGAGGGCGACATGCTGGGTGAGAGGGACACCGTCGGTGTCGGCTCGGCCGGTTCGGCGGACGCGCCGGGAGGGGTGCCCGCCTCGTCGTTGGCGCGGGCGGTGCGGGTGTCGTCCCCGCCCTCGGACCCGCCGCTGCCCAGCATCACCAGCGGCACGATGATCAGCGTGGCCACGCCGAGGGCCACGGGGCCGACGACCAGGGGCCGGTGGAGCAGGCCGGGCGGTTCGAACTCGTCGTCCGACTGGCGCGGGGTGTTCCGGCGGCCGATCCGTGGCAGAGGGGTGGCTGTCGGTGCCGGTGCCGGTGCCGGTGCCGATGTCGCGGCCGGCGTGGTTCTGGCTTCCGCCTCGGGCTCGGGTTCCGGCTCGGGTTCCGGCTCGGGTTCCGGTTCCGGCGGTGCGGGGAGCGGCAGCGGTGGCTGCGGGGGCCCCGCCGTCGGCTCCGGGGGCGCCGGTACGTCGCTGTCGACCTCGGCGACCGTGCCGACGGATTCCACCCCGCGTTCCTCCAGCAGCCGGCTCGACCCGTCCACCGTGACCTCGACGTAGGCCACATAGCCAACCGAAGGGTCCGAGATGTCCGCCGTCACCGCGGAGTTCCGCTCCTGCGCGTGCCGGTGCAGGGTGTCGAGGATCGCGCTGTCGAGGGTCGCACCGTCCCCCAGGGCCACGGGCTCGCCGTCGATGGTGGCGGAGTCCTCGCCGGAGATGACCACCTCGAAGTGCGCGGTGGGCTCGTCGTCCGTCTCTTCGCCCCGGTCCATGCCCGTTCCTCCCTGACGTCGGTCGCCGTGCGGCCTTGCGGGGGACGCCGGAGCGGCCCCTCGAACCGCAACGGGCCGGAGGGCGGCCGCGGTTCAACTCACAGCCAATTCCTCAACTGGTGTGACACAAACGGCATGTGACGTTCCAGGGGCAGAAACACACTGCATTCACCGGTCAGTAGAGTCCCGACATGAACGTCTACGAGAGTTCCCCGCGCTTCGCCGTGTTGGGGCAGGTCCGGGCTTGGCGCGGTGATCAGGAGCTGGATCTCGGCTCACCTCAGCAGAGGGCCGTCCTGGTGGCGTTGCTGCTGCGGGGCGGACGTCCGGTCACGCTCGACGAACTCCTGGAGACGGTGTGGGGCGAGGACCTTCCGGCGGCCGCCGTGTCCGTCCTGCGTACCTATGTGTCGCGGCTGCGCAAGGTGCTGGAGCCGGGGCGGGACGTGCCCGCGTCCGAGCGTGTGGTGGTGTCCGTCGGGGACGGGTACCTGGTCCGGACATCCGAGGGCGCCCTGGACCTCACCGTGTTCGAGCAGAGAGTCGCCCGGGCGAAGAAGTTACGGGCCGCCGGACGGGTCCTCGACGCAGCGGAGCTGTTGCACACGGCGCTGGACGGCTGGCAGGGAACGGCGCTCGCCGGTGTCCCCGGCCCGTTCGCCGAGGCCGAGCGAAGCCGGCTGGCCGAGGCGCGGCTCGCCGTACTGGAGGCCCGCCTGGACGCCGATCTCGAACTCGGCCGCCACGGCGAGGTGATCGCCGAACTGCTCTCCCTGACCGGCTCCCACCCGCTGCGGGAGCGGCTCTGTCACCTGCTGATGCTCGCGCTGTACCGCTCCGGCCGGCAGGCCGAGGCGCTGGAGTCCTACCGCAGGACCCGCGGACTGCTCGCCGCCGAACTGGGCATCGACCCCGGCGCGCCCCTGAAGGACCTGCACGAACGCATTCTCGCCGCCGACGCCTCCCTGGACCTGGAACCGCCCGCGCGGCCCGAGCCCCCCGCCGAGGCGATACCCCCGGTTCCGGTGACCGCCGCCCGACCGGCCCAACTTCCCGCCGACCTGCCGGTGTTCGTGGGCCGCCATGCGGAACTCGACCGCATACGCGCCCTGTTGCCGGAGCACGGCGGACCCCCGGGCACTGTCGTGATCAGCGCGATCGGTGGCATGGGCGGCATCGGCAAGACCACGCTGGCCGTGCGCTGGGCGCACGAGATCGCCGACCGCTTCCCCGACGGGCAGCTCTACATCAATCTGCGCGGATTCGACCCGACCGGTTCGATCGTGCCGCCCGAATCGGCGATCGGCGTCTTCCTCGGCGCACTCGGCGTCCCACCGATGAGCATCCCCGCCGGATTGGACGCCCTCACAGCGCTCTACCGCAGCATGCTCGCCCAGCGCCGGGTGCTGATCGTCCTCGACAACGCCCGCGACGCCGGACAGGTCCGCCCCCTGCTGCCCGGTTCCCCCGGCTGCCTCGTCATCGTGACCAGCCGCAATCAGCTCACCGGCCTCGTGGTCGGCGAGGGCGCGCATCCCCTCACGCTGGACCAGTTGACCTCCGAGGAGGCGCGCGAACTCCTCGCCCGCCGGCTCGGCGGCGCACGGGTGGCGGCCGAGCCCGACGCGGCGGACGAGATCCTCCGGCAGTGCGCCCGGCTCCCGCTGGCCCTCGCCATCGTCGCCGCGCACGCCGCCGCGCACGCGGGCTTCCCGCTGAGCGCCATCGCCGAGGAACTCGCCGACAGCCACGGCAGCCTCGACGCGTTCGCCGGCGGCGACGACATCACGACCGACCTGCGGGCCGTGTTCTCCTGGTCGTACAAGGCCCTGTCCGCCCCGGCGGCACGCCTCTTCCGGCTGCTCGGCCTGCACCCCGGCCCCGACATCTCCGCGCCCGCGGCCGCGGGCCTCACCGGGCTCCCCGTGCGCGAGACCGCCGCCCTGCTCGTCGAACTCACCCGGGCCCATCTGCTCACCGAGCACTTCCCGGGCCGCTACACGCTGCACGACCTGCTGCGCGTCTACGCCGTCGAGCGGGTGCGGGCCGAGGAGGACCCCCAGGAGCGGGACCGGGCCGTGGAGCGGTTGCTCGCCTGGTTCCTGCACACCGCCGACGCCGCCTATCCGCACCTGACGCCGACCCGCAAGCGGATCCCCCTGGGGCCGCCGCCGGACCTGTGCCGTCCGCTGGAGTTCGCCACCTACGACGAGGCGCTGAACTGGTGCGAGACCGAACTGCCGAACCTGGTCTGCGCGGTGCGCGAGGCGGCGGGCTCCGGCTTCCCGGACCTCGCCTGGCGCCTGCCCGCCGTCCTGTGGGGGTTCTTCTACCTCCGCAGCCACCTGCACGAGTGGCTGTCCAGCGCCCGCACCGGCCTGTCCGCCGCGCGTGCCGCGGGCGACCGCCGGGGCGAGGCCCAGGCCCTCGCGGACACGGGCGCCGCGCTGCGCAGCAACGGCAGGCTCGACGAGGCCATCGAGCTGTACCACCAGGCCATGGCCGCCCACCGGGAGATCGGCGACGTCCACGGCCGGGCCGCGGCCGTGTCCAACCTGGGCGACGCCTATCTGCAGGCCGGACGGCTCGACAAGGCCGTCGAGTACACGCGCCGGGGGCTGGCCCTCGACCGTGCCCTCGACAGCGCCTGGGGGGTGGGCATCGCCCTGACCAACCTGGGTGACACCTACCAGCGGCTCGGCCGCTACGACGAGGCCCTCGACTGTCTGGGCGAGGCACTGACCGTGCTGCGTGCCAGCGACAACCACTGGGTCACCGGCGTCGCCCTCGACATCCTCGGCACGGTCGACCACCGGCTGCACCGGCTCCACGAGGCGGTCGACCACTACGACCAGGCGCTGGAGGCACACCGGAAGGTCGGCAACCGCTGGGGCGAGGGGCACACCCTGAGCAACCTCGGAGACGTCCAACTGGCCGCCGGCGAGCCGGAGGCCGCTCGCACGAGCTGGCGACGGGCCCTGGCCATCCTGGCCGAGTTCGACCACCCGGACGCCGAGAAGGTCCGCGAACGGCTCGGCCGCCTGGAGGACGCCGCGCCCTGAGGTGCTCGCATCCATCCGGGCCTACCTCGCCGGGTCCGCGTCGCGATAGGCGCGGCCGCTCGCGTTCGGGGTCGTCCCGTCGTACAGGCCCGTCGGGGCGGTCCGGGTGGACAGGGTGAACCAGGCGTACCGTTCCACGAAGTCCAGGCCCTCCAGCATCCGCGTCGACGACTCGACGAAGGCGGTCTGTTCCCCCTCGCTCGGGTAGCGGGGCGGGTTCTGGGAGAAGTCGATGAGGCCGTACTCGGTCAGCCAGACGGGCTTGCCGTAGCGGTCGTGGACGGCCTGGAGATAGCCGCGCAGCTGGTTGGCGGCGTCGGGGCCGAAGTCTCCGCCGTACCAGTGCAGGGGGATGAAGTCGACGCGCAGTCCGCGCTCGGCCGCTCCCCGCATGAAGCGGTCCAGCCAGCCGTCGGCCACGTCACCGCCGTGGGAGACCGCCGGGGCGCCCAGGCGCAGTCCGGTGGACTGGAGCCGGGGCCACAGGTCCAGGGCCTGCTCAGGCGTCAGGTTCGCCTGGTCGGCGCGGTCCGGCTCGTTGAAGCCGAGCAGTGCCGTGCCCTCGTTCTCGGCCATGCCGAGTTCGGCGTCGGTGACCGAGCCGGGGCCCCAGATCATCGGGACGTACTCGACGCCTTCCGGGCGCGCGACGGGGCCCGTGGAGGAGGCCCAGTTGTAGTACCAGTGCGCTCCGGAGTCGGTGAGCGCCTGGGCGGCGCCGTCGACGGGGTTGAGGCTGATGCCGCGTCGGGCCGAGACCGCCGTCGTGTCCTCGCCCGGATCGGTTGTCGTGACCGGGGCCTCCGGCGTGGTGGCGTCACCGGTGCCGAAGGTGACGGTCATGCCGCTGCACTCGGTGCACTGGTAGACGACCCGGTTGCCCGCCTCGGCGTCCTGCTTGGACCAGCCGTACGCGATGGGGCACTTCTGGGCGATCATCTCGCTGTACGCGGTCTTGGCGTCCCGGTCGGGGTTCACGCACACCAGCCCCACGCCCGTGGCCGGGTCCTTGACCAGGTTCTCGGCCGGGCAGGCGGACAGCATCTCCGTGGCGCAGCCGGCCACCGCGCACTCCCCGGCGTCCGGTACGGGCACGTTGTCGGGGGTGATGGTGATGGGTACGGAGACCGCGTTGACGTAGCTGACGTTGTACCAGGGGGCGAGGGGGTCGGCCGGGTCGAAGTTGAACTCGGCGAGCCCGGTGGGCTCGTCGCCGAGAGAGCAGTGGTCCGGGTAGGGACCGCAGTCCCCGACCGCGCAGTGGAAGGTGCTGCCCGCCTCGCCGGTGCAGCCCTGCCGGGCGAAGAACTTGCCCCGCCAGTGCCCGGCGCCCGTGTTCTCGGGGATGGTGATCGTGGCGGACTGGCCCGGTTCCAGCATCGGCAGCCCGGTGAGCGCGGCGGACCCGTCGGCGTTGACCGTACTGCCCACCCAGATACGGCCGTCGGTGCGGTTCTGGAAGGTGAGGGTGTGCTCGGCGGTGCCGGTCACGGCGGCCGGGGTGCTGTCGACATCCGCACCGCCGGAGCGACCGGCCTGGACCGCGAGGGCCGTCCCGGTCACGGACGTGATGACGAGCAGCAGGGCGAGCAGGAACTGGGTGCGTCTGCGCATACGGCACACGAGGCGCATGGACGGGGACCTTTCCGCAGGGTGGTGGAAGAAGGAAGGGCGGGGGTGTCGTCAACTTGCCGCGCGCGGCTTGGACACGGGCCTGGGAATGCGACTCGGCTGGGCGGAGTGGACGGCGCCGTTTCCCCGGCCGAGCGGCTGGCGCGGGTTGTTGCCGGCTCTGCCCTGACTGCCTTCGACCTGCCGGTGAAGGACGGTCTGCCCGGCGGGACTGAGTACGTGGGGCACCTCGGGTGCCGCCCGGGGGGCCTGCGCCGGGCGCTGCAAACGCTGGCGCATGGCGGCGAACTGCTCGGCGTCCCTGGCCATGATGGTGTCCCGGGCCGTGTTCATGGCGGCCTCGGCGGTGGGTTCGGCGCGCAGTGCCTCGCGGTGGTGGGCGTTGACGGCGTACTTCGCGATCGTCGGAATGCTCTCGGGGGACTGCTCGAACGCGGCCCGCACGGTGGCGTCGGTTCTGACCAGGTCCAGCATCGCGTCCTCGAAGGCCATGCGCGACTCGCGTGGCAGCCGGTCGATGTTGCTGTGGAGCTCTGCCATGTTCTGCTGCGCGGCCACCTCACCCGGGTGCGGCTGCCGCGGAGTGGCCGTCGGGGAGTACTGGGCGGCCGGGGCGTACGAGCCGTTCGGGGCGTACGACGCCTCCGCTCCGTTCGGTGCGGACATGCCCGGCGCCCCCTGCCGCCCCTTGAAGCGGTCCAACAGGCGCCGCAACTCCTGGACCAGCTCCGCCCAGAGGAGATCCGTGTCCGAGGGATGGTTCCCGGCGGAGCCGTGCCGCATGTTCCTCAGCGCCAGATCGGCCTGGGCCACGTCCTTGGCGAGTCTGGCCTCAGGACGCTCCTTGGTCAGCCGCTTGCGGGCCGGAGAAGCCTCCTTGTCCTGCGGCACGTTGACCTTCTTTCGGGTCGGAGGCACTGACACGGGCGACAACGGGCCGCGTGGTGCGAACGGTTCAGTCGGGATGCCGTCGGGTCATGGGCGGTCGCGAGGGCGCCGGCGCCTGCCGTCACCGGGCGACGGCCGCACTCCTGGAGTGCGGCCGTGCGACTCGGACCGGAGGGCCGGAGTGCCGGAGGAGCGCTGGACTACTTCCTTCGCTTCTCCTTCCCCTTCCCCTTGCTTCTGCTGCTTTCTCCGCCATGACTGTGCCTGCTCGTGCTTCCGTGCTCCCGCGACGAGGAGGAAGCCGTATCGCGACTCCTCGGCTCGACCGGTGGAGCGAAGCTGGCAGCCGACCGGTTGGTGAGCGACTGCTGCTGGGAGGACACGCCGGAGGCTGAAGCCGAGGACGGCGCCGGGGCGTTACCCGGAGGGTACTGTCCTACGTCGGTGCCGACGGCCGGTGGAGGGTACATCCCGTACATCTCGCGACCGGGGTCCTGGCGCCGCTGGGCATCGGTGTGGGCGTGGTGCACGACGTCCGCGGTCGTCGCGGCCGCGGACACCCACGTTCCGGCTCCACTGACCATCGAGGTGGCCGGAGCCTCCTGGTCGGCAACCGCCCCGTAGGTGTTCAACCCCGTCGACAGCAGTCGACCGACGCTCGCCGTCACCTGGACCGGGTCCACGTGGCCGCCCGACTGGTGCTGTTGGTACTGACCGTAGAGCTCCGAAACGGCTACGAGGCCCTGGCTGGCAACGCCTATGCCCGTGACGACGTTCCTGGCCGTTCCCTCGGGGACGAAGGGCGCCGTCCCCTGGATGGCGGTGGGAGCCACGTCGATGATCGCTCGCATCACGTTCGCCCGGTTCTCCCAGGCCCACTGCCGCACCCGCTGGTCCCATCGTGCGACCTGGTTCTCTTCGCCGACCGCGTAGTACGTGTTCGAGCGCTCGTTGTACACGCCCGCGCGGGCCTCGTTGAACAGAGGGGGCGCGTCGTCGGGGACGGCGTTGCGGGCCTCCGTGATGTCGATCGACCCGTCGCTGCGCTCACGAAGCCGCACCGGGGTGTAGGAACTGGCGTTGGACTGGCCGCTTTCATCCGAGATGTCTGAGCCTGGCATGGAGTCCTTCCTTCTGCGTAGGCGGTCGCTTCGTACCGGCCCCGGGAGCGCCGCCGAGTGCGACGCCGCTCGCCGGTCGTGTACTCCGCTCGGGTGGCACAACGGGTCCGCCGGGGTTTCGGTTCAGCCGACTCACTGCCCGCAGTCGCCCTCAGAGCGGCGGAGGCAGGGGTGCGAACGGATCCAGGACGTCGACCACCGGAGCCTCTTTCGGGCGGTGCATGCCGGGCTTGCAGCCGGCGAACGGGCCCTGCGGGTCGCGCAGGGTGCCCATCACCGTGGACAGATAGTCGCGATGCCAGATGGCGGGCCCGGACGCGTCCGATCCCGGTCCCGTCAAGTCGCCCCAGGAGAGCCACAGTGCGTGCAGCTGGGCGACGGCCTCGGGGTGCTCCCACCAGCGCGGGCACCAGGGGGCCGAGGACGTGGCCTCCCTGCCGTAGACCGGCAACAGCACGTGGTGCGTCCACAGCGTCAGCTGACGCAGTGCCTGCGCGTAAGGAGGTCCTTGCAGGTAGAGGATGAACTGCGGTGGTGTCGGGGGCTTCTCCGCGGAGTCCTTGTCGCTCGGTGTGGGTTCGGCGGGCCGCTCGGCCTCGGAAACCTCGGGACTCTCCGTCGGCATGGCTGACATGCCCCTCCTGTCGTCTCTCGGGGTCCTGAAGGAGCCGGGGGCCTGGCCCACCGGTTCGTCAAGGACAACGAGGCGCGGGGGCGGCGCAGTTCATTCGCGGGGTGAACCGGGCCCAGGCCGCCGTCCGTTGTGTCCTTGTGTCAACTGCCGGTTCCCACCGGCACGCCCGTGGACAGGCCCGAGGGAAGGCACATGAACCAGTCAACAACTGACCGTCGTCTGGCCCCGCTCGGTCTGCTGGAGCGGAGGCGCTCCGAAGCGGAGAGGGCAGCGGGCTCGGCCCGCCCCGCGCCGTCACCGACCGGGGAGCGACGGCTTCGGCGTCCGCCCGTCGGCGGGAAGCTGCCCGTCGGGCTGCTTCCCCTGCCCGTCGGATTCGAGCTGTCGCCGGAGGCAGCCGCTCTGCAAGAGCGCTGAGGAGTAACTCCGCCGCAGGTGCGGGCCTTTCGGGCCCGCACCTCGTCCGTCAGGGGTCCGGCCGTACCACCCCCAGGATCTCCATCGACGCCACCGGCGACACGTACACCCACCGCCCCGGCCGCGGGGCCTGGATGACCTCGCCCTCGCCGATGTAGAGGGCGACATGGCTGGCGTCCTCGTAGTAGATGATCAGGTCACCGGGGCGCATGTCCTTGATCGGGACGCGGGTCAGCTGCCGCCACTGCTCCTCGGAGGTGCGGGGGATGGTGACGCCCGCGTGCAGCCACGCCGCGGAGGTGAGGCCGGAGCAGTCGAAGGAGTCCGGTCCCTCGGCTCCCCACACGTAGGGCTTGCCGAGCTGCCGGGTGGCGAAGACGATCGCCTTGCGGCCGGCCGGGGTGGCCTCGGTGCCGACCTGGTCGAGGATCCCGGAGTCCTCCCACTCCGCCTGCGCCTCCTCGGCCTCCTTGCGTTCCAGCTCGGCCAGTTCCCGGCGCTGCTCGGCCTTCAGCCGCGATTCCAGCCGCTCGGCCGACGCGATGTTCTTCTCGATCGTCCGGCGCTCGGCGGCCCGTGCGCGACGGCTGCCGCGCAGGTCGTCCAGCACGTCCGTGGCGTCGTCCTTACGGGTGCGCAGGTCCTCCTGGGTGTCCTCCAGCGCGGTCAGCACGCCCTGGGTGGACTGCTGCGCCCGGCGGACCAGGGTGGCGTTGTGCAGGGCGTTCTCGGGGTCGTCGGAGAGCGCGAACTGCACCTCCGCGGGCAGGCCGCCCGACCGGTACTGGGCCCGGGCCGCGGCCCCGGCCAGCGAGGTGAGGCGGTCCAGTCTCGTTTCGGCGGCCTCGATCTCCGTGGCCAGGGTGCGGACCCGCTTCTCCTGCTTGGTGACCTCCTCGTCGACGGCGTTGTACTTCTCCGTGGCGCGTTCCGCCGCGCGGTAGAGGCGTCGGAGTTCGGCCTGTACCTCGGGGAGAGTCGAGGGCTCGCCGTGGGCGGGCTGCTGGACCGTCGCCGTCAGGACACAGGCCAGGGTGACGGCGACCGCCGTCCGGCGGCCGTGGGCGCGCAGAGTACGACTCAGCTGGCTCATCCGGCCGAAGCTCCCTTCATGGACTGGGTTGGGATGTGTTCGTCATGGATCGTTCGCACAACGCGGCCGTACCGTCCGCTGGTTCAACGCAGGTGAACCGGGTCCGGGCCGGGGCCCGTTGTGCGTGGAGTGGCCGGGAAGGCGCGCGGCCGGGACGGTGAAGGGACGTGCATGGACGCGAAGTTGCTGCTGCTGGCACTGAGCACGGGGTTCGGCTTCGGCTTCCTCGTGCTGGCGCTGCGGGCCTCGCTGGCGGCGGTCCGGCTGTGGATGCGCGGACTGCGCGTTCCGGGCGTGGTGGCCGCGCGCGCCGCGGCCGACCGGCGCGGCGGCGGACTGGTGGTCTTCTCCGACCACCTGGGACGGCGTCTCGTGCTCGATCCCGGCCGGTACGGGCCGCTGTGCGGGCTCCCTCCGGTCGGCGGAGAGGTCGTCGTGGTCTACGCGCGCAGCCGGCCGACGGCGGCCCGGCTGTGGACCCTGCGGCACCTGCTGGCGCCGTCGTTCGGCTGGTTCGTGTCCTCGACGGTCACCTTCGGCGCCGGAGTCGTGGTCGCGTCGTGACCCGCGCGGACCGCCCGGCCGAGGACGGCGCCCGCCTGGGCGAACTGGACGTACTGCGTGGCTTCGCCCTGTTCGGCATCCTGCTGGTCAACGCGCAGCTCATGGCCGGACCCCGGACCGTGATCGACGGCGGGCCGGACGCCTCGGCGCTGGACAGGGGGCTCGCCTGGACGGTGACCGCGCTGGTCGCCACCAAGTTCTATCTGCTGTTCTCCTTCCTGTTCGGGTACGGCTTCGTCCTCCAGGAACGGTCCGCGCGGCGGTCCGGAGCCGCGTTCGCGCCCCGCCATCTGCGGCGCGCGGCAGGGCTGTTCGCACTGGGAGCGGTCCACGCCGTGGTGCTGTACCCGGGGGACATCCTGATGACCTACGCGGTCCTGTCCCTGCTTCTCTACGGACTGCGCGGGCTCGGCCCGGTCGGCGCCCTGCGCCTGGCCGCCGCCCTGGTCGCTGCGCTCGCGGCGCTGCTGCTCGCCTACGGGCTGCTGACCGTCGCGCTCACCGAGCCCTACACCCCCGACCCCGCGAGCGCGGACACCGTGGCGGCCTACCGCGGCGACCCCTTGTCGGTCCTCGCCGCCCATCTGCGCGACCTCCCGGCCGCGATCGGCGCCAACCTCCTCTACTCGGCCGACATGCTGGCCGCGTTCCTGGCGGGACTCGCGGCGGCCAGGACCCGGCTCGTCGAGCGGCGCGGCCGGGACCGGGCCTGGCTGCGCGGTGCCGTCGTACGGTGGCTGCCGGTCGGCCTGGCCGGTGGCGTGATCACCGCCTGCTGCGCCAACGGGCCCTTGGACAGCCGGTGGTTCCACGTCGGATACGCGGTGGCGGTACTGACCGCGCCCGCGCTGACGGCCGCGTACGCCTGCGGGCTCCTTCTCCTGCTGGACGCCCTGGGCCCGGCCGCGGCCCGTCCGCTCGCCGCCGCCGGCCGCCTGGCCCTCACCCACTACCTCACCCAGTCGCTCGTCCTCGCCTGCGTCCTGACCGGCTACGGACCCGGGCTCTACGACCGGGTCGGCACCGCGGCCCTCCTCGCGGGCTGCGTGGTGCTGTACGGCACGCAACTCGCCCTGAGCGCGCGGCTGGCAGGGCGAGTGCGGTACGGACCCGCGGAGTGGCTGCTGCGCACCGTCACAGGGGCAGGGCGCCCTCCCGCTTGCCCAGGTCCACACCCGGCAGACGCCGTGCGGCCCGCTCCGTGATGGCCGCCGTCTCCGCCTTCGCCGCCGCCGAGATGGCGGCCGCCCCGGGCTCCTTGTACCAGGGCCGCAGCCGGATCAGGGCCGGACGGACACCCGTGGCGAGGAGCAGCGCGGTGCCCTTGGGCAGGGCGCGGATCCGGTCGGGCGGCAGCACGGCCTCCTGACGGTAGGAGTACGAGCGTGACGTGCCGTCCTTGCTGCGCGAGACGCTCGGGGTGCGCACGTCGTGCTGGCCGACCAGGGTGGAGATCTTCTGCACGAAGTCGGCGTCGTCCAGGCCCGCGCCGAGGAGTTTGACCGTCGCCGCGCTCCACAGCGCGTCCATGCCGACCTCGCCCCACACCCGCGCGCCCTGCCGGTAACTCTGGAGCAGGGTCACGACGTTGATGCCGCGCGAGCCGAAGTGCGAGTACAGGTCGGGCAGATCGGAGATGCGGCACACGTTGGCCGCCTCGTCGAGGACCGCGGTCAGCGGCGGGTCGAGCCGGCCGCCCATCCGTTCCGCGGCGACCACGCCCGCCCGCATGGTGGCGTCGGCGAGACCCGCGATCACACCGGCCGCGGAACCGCCGCCGTCCTTGGACAGCAGATAGAGCGTGTCGTGGCCGAGCACGTGCGCGTGCGGCCGGAACTCGGGCAGTGCGGGGTCGGGGGTGACCCAGGCGAGGATCTCGGGGTCGAGCAGGCAGGAGACGGTCTGCCGGGCCGTCTCGAAGATGCCGTCCCGGGTCTCCACGGCGCCGCGCACCGTGCCCTGCAACTGCTCGGCCATCGCGATGAGACCGGAGTCGCGCAGCAGGTCGATCGGCGTGCGGTCGGCGGGGTCGGCGAGCCAGCCGAGGAGGTCCACGACCGGGGCCTTCCCGCGCGCGGCGGCGAGGAAGAGCGCCGTGAGGGTGTTCTGGGCGGCCGAGATCCAGAAGTCCTTCTTCGCGGTGTCGTCGTTGACGGACGCCACGAAGTGCCCGGACAGCCGGCGGGCGCCCTCGATGGTGTGACACTCGCCGAGCAGATCCCACCACATGGCGCGCGGGGTGTGCGCGATGCCCTGCGGGTCGAACGTCCACACCGTGCCGGCCTCCTCGCGCGCGGCGCGGGTGACGGCGTACACGTCCGACTTGTTGGAGGTGAGCAGAACCGCGCCCTGGGCGCGCAGCACCCGGGGGACGGCGATGCCGGTGGACTTGCCGGCCCGGGGCGCCATGAGGTCGAGTTCCACGTCCTCGTAACTGCTGCGCAGCTCGGGCCCCTTGGGGTCGAGGTCGCCGAGGAGGTTGCCGGTCTCGTCCGGGTGGACGTGTTCGCGGCCCTTGAGGCTCGGACGCAGTTCACGGGCGCGGGCCTCGATGCCCTTGGGGCACATCGCGGCCAGTTCACGGCGCCCCGCCAGACCCTTGGGGCGGGACGCGCGGTTCAGCAGCAGCCGTACGGCCAGGGCGATCGGCACCGCGATCAGCGTCAGCAGGGCGAACATGCCCGCGTAGACGGCGGCGGCCGGCGCGGCGGGCCACAGGGCGGCGGGACCCTCGGTGGTGAGCCGGACGACCGTGGACAGGGCGAAGGGCGGGGCCTCGAAGCCGTGGCCGCTCAGTCCCGCGCCCAGCGTGCCGCCGGACCACACCAGTCCGAACAGGGCGAGGCCGGTCCCGGCGAGCCCGACGATCGCCCAGGGCAGCTGCTCGTGGTAGCCGCCGCCGGAGCTCGGACCGCTCATGCCGTCCACCTCCCGTCCGCCGCCGTCGCGCCCGGCAGCCGCGGTGTGTCGTCCTGGGCGGCCCGCGCGACGCGCGCGGCGGCCTGCGACACGGCCTGCTCGACGCTCTCCTCGTTTGGCGTCCAGCGGGTGTTGGTGTTGTGCAGCCGGCGCTCGGCGTCGGTGATGGCGACCTTGATGGGAATGCCCGGCCGGCCACCGACCTTGATCAGGAAGCGGCCGCGGCCGGGCGGCTCCTCGTGCTCCCCGGAGACACCCCAGCCCGGGGGAGAGGACCACGACGACACCAGTTCGATCTCCCGCCGGGACAGCCCCACCACCTTGCCCAGATCCTCCATCTCGGCACGCGGCAGTCCCGCGCACACCACCATCCCGGCCCGCTCCACGAAGCCGCGCGCCTTGGCCCGGTCGGAGTCGGTGCCCAGCGCCTCGGCGTCCTTGAGCGTGTGCGTGATCTTGGCGTCGCCGAGGCCGAGGGAGCGGTTCAGCCGGGTCAGCGCGTCGATGCGGTCGACGATGCCCGAGGCGGCGCGCAGCGGGCGCCACAGCTCGTCGAGGACGGTGAAGAACCAGCGGCGGGGGGCGAGTCCGGCGTCCGCGAGGGCGTGCGAGGCGGCCACCGTGCCGAGCCCGTCGGACCACGCGGCGAGCATCGCGGCGGCGGTCAGCTGGGTGTCGGCCTCGCCGATGCCGGAGATGTCGATGCACACCGCCGGCGCGGCGGGATTGATCCGGGTCGACGTCTCGGAGGCGAACGTGTCGCCCAGCGGGCCGTCCAGGATGCCCAGCAGGGAGCGGTGCAGCGGGTCGACGGCGTCCCGGTAGCGGGCGTCGTCGCCGCGGTCCAGGGTGACCGCGCGGACCCGGTCGGGGCCCTCGGTCAGCACCCGGAGCAGATCGGGCAGCAGCACGGTGGAACCCACCGGGGTGCGTTCCCGCAGATGGTGCAGGCACGCGCTGAGCACGGACTGCTCGTGGTCGTCCATCGGGCGGCCGCGCACGATGGTGATCAGCGCGGCGACCATGTTCAGCACCCGGCCGTGCGTCTCGGCCTTGAGCACCTCACCGGCCTCGCCCCCGATCCGCGCGGCGGCCTCGCCCATCGCGCCGGGATCCAGGACGTTGATGCCGCCCCGGCCCCGGCCGATGGAGATCACCTGACCGCCGAGCGCCCGTACGGTGTCGGCGTAGTCGGGCTTGAGGTCGCCGAGCACCAGCGGTACGACGCCGGTCGCGGCCAGCCCGATCAGCATCCGGTTGACGAGGGTGGACTTGCCCAGACCCGGCATGCCGAGCATGAACAGCGAGGGGTTGGAGATGTAGCGGGCCCGCGTGAACCAGCTCAGCGGGTCACCGCAGACCGTGGCACCGGTGAACAGGTGCTGCCCGAGCGGCACTCCCGTCATGGGCGAGCCGGAACCCGCGGCGAACGGCCACATACCGCACGCCTGCACGGTGGTGGCACGCCACATGGTCGGCGGGTCCATGTAGCCGACGCGCCCACCGCCGGGACCCATCCACCCGCGGGGCGGAACATACAGCTCCCTCGGGCGGGAGGTCTTCTCCGGGCCCTTCCCCTTCTTGCCCGACGCCCGACCCGGCTTCACCGGCTTCTGCGTCCACGACGGGTCCTGCGCGGTCAGGCCCGAGGCGAGCGCCTCACGGGCCCGCTTCTCGGCGAGCCGGTCGGCCTGCTCGGCCTTCTTCTCCTCGCTCCGGCGGCTCACAGCGCCTCCTGCAACTCGTGCGGGATCAGGGTCTGCTCCCACGGGAGGATCCCGGCGGGCAGGGTGCAGGTGAACGCCGCCGCCTGCATCCGGTCGGCGGGCCGCATCAGCACCCGGGACGCGGCCGTCAGATTGCGGACGGCGACGCTGGCGTCGGCCAGTTCGGCGGCGCTGTCGACGGTGACCGTCAGCATGAGCGAGAACTCCACCAGACCGGCGCCCGACGCCTCCTCGGCCGCGGTCTGCTCCGCCGCCCGCATCTCCGAGGCGGCGCGCGCCTGCACCATGCCCCGGCCGGACGTCGCCATGAACTGCGCGCTGCGCCGGTCCGCCTCGACGATCCGCGCGGACGTCGCCGGGTCGATGGGCCGGTACACCAGCGCGACCCGCTTGCGGCGGGTACCGGGCGCCGCCTCCAGCAGGCCCCGCAGCACCGACGAGCGGACCGTGCCGCGCGGCGCGAGCGTCAGCAGCCAGGTCCGGGAGACCCCCGAGTCGTGCTGATAACTGTTGACCGTCTCGACGGCGGCGGCGGGACCCGCGTCCTCCCACTCCAGTCCCGTGCCGCCGTGCCGCGCGCGGGCGTCGAGGACGTCCGCGGCCACGGCGGGGTCGTAGGCGACCCGGACGACCTCGGCGATCCGCTCGGCCGACAGCGGGTACGCCGAGCCGCCACCGGCCGCGACGAGCCCGCTGAGCAGGCCCGGGACCCGGATCGCGAGGTCGGAGATCACGTCCTCCGGCTTGCGCCGCTGACCGGGCGGCACGCCGTAGGTGAGGGTCACGTAGGTGTGCATCTCGGAGGAGGCGGTCGGATAGCGCTCGACGACCTCCTCCATCACCGCGCGGGCGGCGGGCGGCGCGTCGGGGTGGATCCGCGGCAGCACCTCGTGGGCGAGCGCGGTGCCCGGGTCGGGCGCCGTCTCCACGATCAGCGAGGCACCGCGCAACCCCGGTTCGTGGGCCAGCCGGGCCAGCCACTCGCCCCACAGCGCCACCCACACGTCGACCTGGTCGGCGTCGACCAGCGCGCCACCGTCGGGGTCGCAGCCCAGGACGATCGTGTACAGGTTGCGGGCCGGGTGGTGCAGGACGCCGAAGGGGCGGTCGTAGGCGTCCCGGCCCTCCGTCGCCGTCACCTTGTTGAGCAGACCCGGCGGGCGGAACCGGCCGCCGGGACGCGCGGACAGCGGACCGGAGACGTACAGGTGCGCGCCCTTGGCCTTACGACGCCACCAGCCGACGCGCAGCGTCATCAACTGGTAGACGTTGCGCCCGTCCTGGGTCCGGACGGCGAGCGGAATCAGGAACACCGTGACGGGCAGCGCCACGACCAGCGCCGCGTACAGCGAGACCAGCGAGGCGAGCAGGGTCAGGACCAGTCCGCCGAAGACACCGAAGGTGCCGACGAGACCGAGGGGGCCGAGCCCCGGCCGCCGTGGCCGGCGCCAGTTCCCGTAGGTCGGATGGGTGACGGCTTCCGTGGACATGAGGGTCCGGTTTCCCTTCGTGGAAAGAGGGTGCCGCGGGTCGGCCGGGCCGGTGGCCGGGAGAGCGCGCGGAGGTGGGAAGACCGCCGAACTCCCAGGGGGGAGCGGGAGTTCGGCGGTCGATCGGAGGGCGGCGCCGGGACGGGGGTACCGGCGCCGCCGGGGAGGGTCATCTGCCGCTGGTGTTGTGACCCAGGTCGCCGTCGGCGCCGTCCACGGCGCCGGAGACGGTGTTGCCGACGACCTGCGCCGCGGTCACCGCCGCGGCGACGGCGTCCCGGTCCATGGCGAAGCGGTCCA